>NZ_DCQO01000019.1:0-98113 GCF_002323495.1 Olleya sp. UBA1516 | reverse complement strand
TTATAACTTGCTCCCCCTCTTAGGCTCGAACTAAGTACCCTCTGATTAACAGTCAGATGCTCTAGCCAACTGAGCTAAGGAGGAGTGTTTTTCGCTATTGCGAGTGCAAATATAAAACGTTTTTTGACTTCTGCAAAACAAAAATTAATTTTTTTTAATTAAATATTGCTTTAAAGATATCATTACCGTTTGCAAACAGCACTAAAGCAATCAAAATGAAGAATCCAACTAGCTGTGCTTTCTCTAAAAACTTTTCACTTGGCTTACGTCCAGAAATCATTTCGTATAATAAAAACATAACATGTCCTCCATCTAAAGCCGGAATTGGAAGTAAATTAAGCACACCTAACATAATTGATAAAAATGCTGTTAAACCCCAAAAGTCTGGCCAGCTCCAAGTACTTGGAAACACATCGTAAATAGCTTTAAAGCCTCCTACACCTTTATATGCTCCTGTGCTTGGATTAAAAATAGCTTTTAATTGTCCAAAATATGAGACGATCTGACTTTTAAATTTTGTAGCTCCTACTCCAAAACTTTCAAAAAACCCATATTCTTGTCTTACTATATCATAATATCCTAGGGACTGCAACTCTTTAGCACTTGCAGACGTGATTATATCTAATTTACCTTTATCGTCAACGATTAGTTCTCTACCAACAGTCATATTTCCTCTTCTAAAAATAGCGCTTATCGTTTGACCTTTGTTAGCTTCTAAAATTGGCTCTATTTGGTCATAAAACTCTGCAGGCTGACCATTTAAAGCATACATTATGTCTCCAGTTTTAATATCTACATTTTTATTTAACGAGGTATCTAAAACTTTATTGACAATAAAAGGTTTACGCATCCCAAACAAGCTTCTATCCTTACTTGAAGACAATTGACCTAAAAAGTCTACAGGAAGATCTATTGTGTTAGTAACGCCTTCTCTTTTATAAGTCACGCTGTTTGCTCCAATTATATTTTTGCTAATGTCAGATCTATTAATGATGTCAACATCGTCTACCTTTATAATTTGATCACCTGTTTTAAAGCCTAAATCTGTTAATAATGGATTTTCAATTAAAAAACCACCTTTAATACTAGAGGCAGCTATATCTGTATCTCCATATGCAAAAGACCCAATAATATAAATTACCAATGCCAAAACAAAGTTTACAAAAACACCACCTAACATTATAATTAATCGTTGCCAAGCTGGTTTAGATCTAAATTCCCATGGTTGAGGTGGTAAAGCCATTTGTTCTTTATCCATACTCTCATCAATCATTCCTGCAATCTTAACGTAACCTCCTAAAGGTAACCAACCAATTCCGTAAACGGTTTCTCCAATTTTCTTTTTAAATAACGAGTATTTTACATCAAAAAATAAGTAGAATTTTTCAACTCTAGTTTTAAATAATTTAGCAGGAATAAAATGTCCTAATTCGTGTAAAACAATTAATAATGACAGACTTAACAAAAACTGTCCGATTTTTATAATAAACTCCATGTAGTGTTTCTATTCTTTTTAATAATCGCCAAAAGTAAGTATTTACACTTAGTTTAAAAAGCAATAGCTTTAATGGTTTTAAGAATTAACAAATTTTATGAGTAATGTCATGGGACTTGCTAAACTTTTCATCGTATTTTTGTATAATAAAATTAAAACCTACAAAATGCTTTCTTTTTTCAAGGATTATAAGTTGTTTGCTATTGTTTTTGGTATAATTTCAATAATAATAATTTCTATTTTTTACAATATTCTAAAAGTAGAAAAGCCTTTACCAATTTATCAACCAGCAATGGTTAATACTGAGTTGGTTGATAGCACAATCCAACATCAAATTAATTATCATAAAATAGCCGACTTTAGTTTAACTAATCAAAACGGTAAAACAATTACTCAAGCAGATTATAAAGATAAAATTTACGTAGCAGATTTCTTTTTTACTACTTGTCAAACCATTTGTCCAATAATGACTGACAATATGGAAAAAATCCAGAAAGAGATTATTAATGATGATGATGTTATGTTACTATCCCATTCTGTTACTCCAGAGATTGATACCGTTGAGCAATTAAAAAGCTACGCTATAAAAAAAGGAGTTAATGATAAAAAATGGAATTTAGTAACTGGAGATAAAGGTGAAATATATAGACTAGCAAGAAAAAGCTATTTAGCAGTAAAAGACGACGGAATGCCTGATGATTATGGGATGGTCCATACTGAAAACTTTATGCTAATTGATAAAAAAGGTCAAATTAGAGGGTATTATGATGGTACCAAAACAGAAGATATTACTACACTTTTAAACGATATTAAAAAGTTAAAAAAGGAATACGAAGAGTAGTTTTTAGCTTTCAATTTTTTTAAGCTGAAATTTTGCCATACTTTTGCTTCTTTAAAATCAATCTAAATAAGCTTGAACCATACATTAGACACATTAAAAAGAGGAGAACGCGCTATAATTATAGACGTGTCTTCACATTTGATACCATTAAAACTCCTAGAAATGGGTTGTTTACCAGGCAATAGTGTAGAACTGGTTCAGGTCGCTCCATTTGCAGACCCATTGTACCTAAATATAAATGGAAGTCATTTAGCCATCAGAAAAGAAACCGCTATTCATATCATTATCGAAAAAGAAGTTTAATGAGTAAGCAAATCAACATTGCCTTAATTGGTAATCCAAATACTGGAAAAACATCTGTTTTTAACGCCTTAACGGGTTTAAACCAAAAGGTAGGAAACTATCCTGGAATAACCGTTGAGAAAAAAGAAGGGATTTGCAAATTACCTAGAGGTGTTAAAGCACACATCATTGACCTTCCTGGTACATATAGCCTAAACGCGTCGTCTCTAGACGAAAACGTAGTTATAGAATTATTACTAAACAAAAACGATAAAGATTTTCCGGATGTTGCAGTCGTAGTTAGTGATGTTGAAAACTTAAAACGAAACCTACTACTTTTTACACAAATAAAAGATTTAGAGATCCCTACAATCCTAGTCATTAATATGGCTGACAGGATGAAATACAAAGGAATTTCATTGGATATTGAACATTTAGAAAAAGAATTACAAACTAAAATAGCGGTTATTAGTACCAGAAAAAATGAAGGTATAGATAACTTAAAACAGTTAATTTCTAATTATAAAGAACTATCAACTACGCCTTGCTTAAATGCATCGGAAATAGATAAAGAATATTTTGACAAATTAAGAAAAGCCTTCCCTAACCAATTACTTTACAAATTATGGTTAGTAATTACCCAAGATGTCAATTTTGGTAAGATGGATCGTAATGAAGTCGAAGCTATTGCTAGTTTTAAAACTAAATCTAAAAGTGACTTAAAACGTTTACAACAAAAAGAAACCATTAAGCGCTATCAATTTATAAATAACACGCTTAAAAAAGGACAAACCATAGATGCTAGTCAAGCTAAGGATTTACGCACTAAATTTGATCGCATACTTACGCACAAGGTTTGGGGTTATGTTATTTTCTTTTTTATACTACTAACTATTTTTCAAGCCATTTATGACTGGTCAACAGTACCAATGGACTTTATTGATAGCGTGTTTGCAAGTCTAAGTGATTGGGTTAAAAACACACTTCCTGAAGGTGCTTTTACTAATTTATTAGCCGAAGGTATCATATCTGGTTTAGGAGGAATAGTTATATTTATTCCTCAAATAGCCTTTTTATTCTTGTTTATAGCAATTTTAGAAGAAACCGGTTATATGAGTCGCGTTGTCTTTTTAATGGACAGAATTATGCGTCGTTTTGGTTTAAGCGGAAAAAGTATTGTGCCTTTAATTTCAGGAACTGCATGTGCTATTCCTGCTATTATGGCTACCAGAAATATTGAAAGTTGGAAAGAACGATTGATTACTATTTTAGTGACGCCTTTTACAACATGCTCTGCAAGATTACCTGTATACTTAATTATAATAGCATTAGTTATTCCGGAAGGACGTTTTCTAGGGTTAAGTTACCAAGCTTTAACCTTAATGTTATTGTATTTACTAGGTTTTGGAGCTGCTGTTATTTCGGCATATATTTTAAATAAAGTATTAAAAATAAAAAGTAAAACGTTTTTTGTGGTTGAAATGCCAAACTACAAATTACCATTATTTAAAAACGTTGCGCTTACAGTTTTAGAAAAAACAAAATCGTTTGTCTTTGGAGCTGGAAAAATAATACTAGCAATTTCAATTATACTTTGGTTTTTAGCATCTTATGGTCCAGGAGAACAATTTAATAATGCAGAAAATATTGTTACTACAGAGTATGCTGCTCAAAATTTAAATGAAGAAGAACTTAATCAAAAAATCGCTTCTCACAAACTAGAGCATTCGTTTATTGGTATTGCAGGACATGCTATTGAACCCATAATTAGACCATTAGGTTACGATTGGAAAATAGGAATTGCAATAGTTAGTAGTTTTGCTGCAAGAGAAGTTTTTGTTGGTACTTTAGCAACCATTTATAGTGTTGGTAACGATGATGAAGACACTATTAAAAACCGAATGGCAGGTGAGGTTAATCCAATACTAGGAGGCCCTTTATTTAATTTTGCTTCAGGTATTTCATTATTACTTTTTTATGCTTTTGCAATGCAATGCATGAGTACTTTGGCAGTTGTTAAAAAGGAAACTAATACCTGGAAATGGCCAACGTTGCAATTGGTAATTATGACAGCAATTGCATACATATCTGCATTAATAGCTTATCAATTTTTAAAATAAAATTATGAACGCAATTATCCAAAACATACTGGTATTTATCACGCTAGGGTTTGCTTTATTTTTTCTTTATAAAAAATATTTCGTTAAAACGAAATCTAAAAAAGCCTGCGGAACTGACGACTGTGGTTGTCACTAGCAATAAATAGTATTAACACAACTATACCTCTTTTAAAAACAAGTTTTTAGCTACGTTTTGAGAGACCATTAACTCATGCTCTCCAAACTTAATTTTAACTGAGTTATCGTAAGGCTCTTTTTGGACAACAACAATCTTAGTTCCTAAAGCTATTTTATTACCATCTAAATATTTTAAAAACGCTGAAGAAGTATCATCCACACCTACACATTTATAAGTCTTTCCTATAATGGCTTGTGATAACATGATTTTTTCGATGTGTTTAAAATTTCCATGTTTATCCGGAATTGGATCTCCATGTGGATCATGATTAGGATACTCTAAAAAAGCATCTAATTCATCAATCAATTTTTCTGATCTGATATGTTCTAAATGCTCAGCAACTTCATGGACTTCATCCCAAGTAAAATTTAATTTTTCTACTAAAAACACTTCCCAAAGTCTATGCTTTCTAATAATATTAATAGCAACGGATTGACCTTTTTCGGTTAAATTAACACCTTGATACTTTACATAGTTAGCATATCCTTTTTCAGATAATTTTTTAAGCATATCAGAAACCGAAGACGCTTTAGTCTGTATAGATTCTGATATAGCATTAGTACTAACAACCTCTGCACCTTGCTTACCTAAGTGATAAATTGCTTTAATATAATTTTCTTCTGTAAGTGTAATCATAAACCTTATATGGATATAAGACAAATATAAGAATTAAATAAAACAAATAATAAATTTAGACTAATCTAAATTTATTATTACATTTGTAAAAAAAATATTTTAAGACATGAAGTATCTAATTACAATTATGTTTTGTTTTTCAGCTTACAGTCAAGCCCAAAATGCTTTTGAAATATCAGGTGTAGTTACCTCAAACGGACTACCACTACCCTTTGCAAACGTTTATCTTCAAGGCACAACAAAAGGAACTACAACATCAAGTAATGGATCCTTTACTATCCAAAATATAACAGAAGGACAATACACACTTACCGCTTCATATACTGGATTTAATACCTTTAAAAAAAGAATTGAGGTTATAGATGATTTAAAAATAAATTTTGAATTAACCCAAAATCAATCGTTAGATGAAGTCGTTGTTACCGGAACTTTAAAAGCAGTTAATAGATTAGAAAGTCCTGTTCCTGTTGAAGTATATACTAGCGAATTTTTAAAAAAGAATCCTACTCCAAATATTTTTGAAGCGCTTCAAAATGTAAACGGAGTGAGACCTCAACTAAACTGTAATGTATGCAATACTGGAGACATCCACATAAATGGTTTAGAAGGTCCTTACACTTTAGTTTTAATAGACGGAATGCCAATTGTTAGTGGTTTATCTACGGTTTATGGCTTGTCAGGAATTCCAAATTCATTAATAGATCAAATCGAAATTGTAAAAGGTCCTGCTTCGTCTTTGTATGGTAGCGAAGCTGTTGGTGGACTAATAAATGTCATTACTAAACATCCTGACAATGCACCACTGTTTTTTGCAGACAGTAATGTTAGTGGTTGGGGAGAAATAAACACAGATGTTGGCTTTAAAACTAATGTTGGGAAAAACACAAGTGTTTTGGTAGGCGTCAATTATTTTAACTATAGTAATCCAATTGATAATAACAACGACAATTTTACAGACTTAACATTACAGGATCGTATTTCTGTTTTTCAAAAATGGAATTTTAAACGTAAAAACAATAAAAAACTATCTATAGCTGGTCGCTTTTTTTATGAAGATCGTTGGGGAGGAGAACTACAATGGAACAAAAATTATAGAAGAGGAAATGAAGTCTACGGAGAAAGCATTTATACAACTAGGTATGAACTTCTAGGTGAATACCAACTTCCTGTAAAAGAAAACATGAATTTTCAATTTTCATATTCAGATCATGACCAAAATTCAGTGTATGGTGACACACCATACTTAGCACAACAACGTATTGCTTTTGGACAATTAACTTGGGACAAACCAACAAAAAACAATGATTTATTATTTGGTGTAACAGGACGTTACAATTACTACAATGACAACACAACAGCAACTATTGAGGCTGACAAGATATTTATTCCTTCAATATTTATTCAAGATGAAATAACATTAACAGAAAAACAAAAACTATTGTTAGGACTTAGGTATGACTATGATAAAAGACATGGTTCTATAGTAACACCAAGGTTAGCTTACAGATACAAACCAACAAACAATGATATATTTAGGATTAATGCAGGTACAGGGTTTAGGGTTGTCAATTTATTTACAGAAGAGCATGCTGCATTAACAGGATCAAGAGAGGTTGTTATTGAAGAAACTTTAAATCCGGAACAATCGTATAACATCAACCTTAACTATCTAAAAAAAATATATACAACAAAAGGCATGATTTTTACTGTGGATGCGTCCTTGTGGTACACACATTTTACAAATGCAATTATACCAGATTATGACACAAATCCTAATCAAATAATTTATGATAATTTAGACGGTTATTCTACATCAACAGGAGCAAGTTTAAATGTTGATGCTATTTTTGGTAGTGGTATAAGAGGAAGTTTGGGTGTTACTTTCCAAGATGTAAATCAAACTGAAAATGACATAACAACCAGACAAATTTTAACCGAAAAATTCACAGGTACCTGGTCTTTTTCATATAAAAACTACCCAACAAATTTAACCTTTGACTACACAGGAAACATTTATGGACCAATGCGCTTACCCTTATTAAGCGATCTAGATCCTAGACAAGAATATTCTCCTACGTGGAGTATTCAAAACATTCAAGCAACCTACGATGGACTTGAAAATTTTGAAATTTATGGTGGCATTAAAAACTTACTAAATTGGACACCAAATAACGGTAACCCTTTTATCATTGCCAGAGCAGATGATCCTTTTGATAATAATGTACAATTTGATGCGCAAGGTAACGCACAAGCAACACCAGACAACCCTTATGGATTAACATTTGACCCTTCATATGTATATGGACCAAACCAAGGCAGACGAGTTTTCCTAGGTATAAGGTATACATTAAACTAATTGTTTGTACTTTAGTACTTTCGTAATAAATATTTAGACCAATGAAAAAATTAATACTTCTTTCCATAATAACCTTAGTTTTTTTTAGCTGTAATGACACTACAAAAGATAACGGGAAGTTAAATATTGTGACTACAACCACAATGATTACTGATTTAGTAAAAAATATTGGTAAAGACAGTATAAATGTTAATGGTTTAATGGGAAGTGGTGTGGATCCACACTTATACAAAGCAAGCGAAGGTGATGTATCCAAACTTGTAAATGCAGATATCATTTTTTACAATGGATTACACCTAGAAGGAAAGCTTGTAGAAGTCTTTGAAAAAATGGGAAACACAACCAAAACACCTATTGCTTTAGGAGAAGACATTGACAAAAAAACATTGATAGGCTCAGATTATTTTGCTTCTAATTACGATCCACACGTTTGGTTCAATATTGAATATTTTAAGCAATTTGCTCAAAAAGTTACCGCTGTTTTAATCGAAAAAGATTCAAAAAACTCAAAATACTATAAGGCAAATGAAGATGAATACATAGCAAAGCTAAATACACTTCAAAAAACAATTACATCAAAAATTGAAACACTTCCAAAAGACAAACGCATATTAGTGACAGCACATGATGCTTTTAATTATTTCGGAAAAAATTACGGATTTGAAGTCGTAGGTTTACAAGGTTTATCTACAGCAACTGAAGCTGGTGTAAAAGATGTTCAAAATTTAGCTAATTTTATAATTGAAAAACAACTGAAGGCCATTTTTATTGAAAGCTCTGTACCAAAACGCACCATTGAAGCGCTACAAAAAGCAGTAAACTCAAAAGGACATAATGTACAAATTGGAGGCACATTATATTCTGATGCTTTAGGAAGCGCAGGAACTATTGAAGGCACCTATATTGGTATGTTTGAATACAATGTTAACACTATTGTTAATGCTTTGAAGTAAATTAGTATAAACAATAGTTATTTCAAATAATGAGATCCTGAAACAAGTTCAGAATGACGCGACACTAACTAAAATAGGTTTGCTGTAACTATATTTTTTGATTCGTTTTTTTTTAATAAAAATGAATATATTTTTAATTTAGTAAAACTCCCAATGACTTGGGAAATAGTTATGAAACAAAAAATAGCAGTAAAAGTAGACGACCTAACAGTAGCATACAACTACAAACCAGTACTTTGGGATATTGATTTAGAAATCCCCGAAGGTGTCCTTATGGCAATTGTTGGACCAAACGGAGCAGGAAAATCAACACTAATAAAATCTATTTTAGGCATATTAAAACCCATAGCTGGTAGTGTAACTATTTACGACAAACCATATGATAAGCAACGAAAACTAGTCGCTTACGTACCACAAAAAGGAAGTGTAGATTGGGATTTTCCAACCACAGCTTTAGATGTTGTGACTATGGGTACTTATGGAAGTTTAGGATGGATAAAACGACCAGGACAAAAAGAAAAGAAAGCCGCATTAGAAGCCTTAGAAAAAGTAGGTATGTTACCCTTTAAAGGTAGACAAATTAGCCAATTGTCTGGAGGACAACAACAGCGTATATTTTTAGCTAGAGCATTGGTTCAAAATGCATCTATTTATTTTATGGACGAACCTTTTCAAGGTGTAGATGCAACTACAGAAATTGCTATTATTAATATTTTAAAAGAATTACGAAAAGCCGGAAAAACAGTTATTGTAGTGCATCACGATTTACAAACCGTTCCAGAATATTTTGATTGGGTTACTTTTTTAAATGTGAAGAAAATAGCAACAGGACCGGTTAAAGACATCTTTAATGATGACAACTTAACCAAGACTTATGGTATTAATTATAAAGTAAGTATTCAGGAATAATGGATTTACAAGAATATTTTTCTTTGGTTTTTAGTGACTACACCTTAAGGACCATCACACTAGGAACTGCTATTTTAGGAGCAGTAACCGGTATGCTTGGAAGCTTTGCAGTGCTACGAAAACAAAGTTTACTTGGGGACGCTATATCACATGCTGCTTTACCAGGAATTGCAATTGCATTTTTAATTACAGGTGCAAAAGACAGTAATACATTACTTTTAGGAGCCTTAGTAAGCGGATTAATTGGAACCTTTTGGATTAGAGGTATTGTAAAAAAAACACATCTAAAAAGTGATACCGCTTTAGGATTAATATTATCTCTGTTTTTTGGGTTTGGTATGTTATTACTGACATTTATTCAAAAACAACCCAATGCTAATCAAGCAGGTTTAGATAAATATTTATTTGGTCAAGCTGCAACTTTAGTTGAAAGCGACGTTTGGCTAATGGCTATAGTTACAGCATTATGCCTATTTGTATTGTTGTTATTTTGGAAAGAATTTAAAATCTTACTCTTTGATGCTGATTACACTAAAACTTTAGGTTTTAACACTAAAGTCATCGACATTTTAATTACCAGCTTTATAGTCTTAGCCATAGTTTTAGGACTACAAACAGTTGGTGTTGTTTTAATGAGCGCCATGTTACTGGCTCCTGCTGCTGCTGCAAGACAATGGACTAACAGTTTATCAAAAATGGTGCTTTTAGCAGCTATATTCGGAGCGTTTTCTGGAGTTTTTGGAACAGCTATAAGTGCTAGTCAAACTAATCTATCTACAGGACCTGTTATTGTATTAGTCGCTGCTGTGTTTGTAGTAATCTCGTTTGTATTTTCCCCAAGTCGAGGTTTATTATTTAAACAAATTAGATTTATAAAAAATAGACGCGATTTAGAGCTTCATAAAACCTTGGCCTTTATGTATCATATTGCTGAAACACACGAAAATATTTCGCATCCACATACCGTAAAGCTTCTTAATAATTTTCAAGGGTTTACACGTAAAACACTACAAAAATTAGTAGAAAAAAATTATGTTACTTTGGATGGAAACATGTGGAGTTTGACAAAAATAGGGTTTGATACTGCTTCCAACCTTTATACAAAACAAACTACAGAAGATGAATAGTGCTCAAATAGAAATACAATTAATTGCTAGTTTAGTCGCAATTGCATGTGCTATTCCTGGTACCTTTTTAGTACTACGTAAAATGGCAATGATAAGCGATGCAATAAGCCATTCCATCTTACCAGGAATTGTAGTTGGTTTTTTTATTACGCAAGATTTAAATTCGCCATTACTAATTGTATTAGCTGCATTAACAGGTGTAATCACAGTAGTATTAGTAGAATATATCCAAAAAACAGGTTTAGTAAAAGAAGATACAGCAATAGGATTAGTGTTTCCTGCATTATTTAGTATTGGTGTTATATTAATCGCTAAAAATGCTAATGATGTCCACTTAGATGTTGATGCTGTTTTGGTAGGCGAATTGGCTTTGGCTCCTTTTGATAGGCTAATCGTTTCAGGTGTGGATATTGGCCCAAAATCGTTGTGGATTATTGGCATAATATTGCTAATTACAATTACGCTTTTGATTGCCTTTTTTAAAGAATTAAAAGTAAGCACCTTTGATAAAGGTTTAGCTGCTTCATTAGGCTTCTCTCCTGCAATTATACATTATGGATTAATGACAGTGTCTTCCGTTACAACGGTTGGTGCTTTTGATGCTGTTGGAGCCATTTTAGTTGTAGCATTAATGATTGCGCCTGCTGCAACCGCTTATTTACTAACTACCAACTTAAAAAAGATGCTAGCTTTAGCTGTGTTTTTTGGAGTATTTAGTGCTATTTCTGGTTATTGGTTAGCGCATTTATTAGACGCATCCATTGCAGGATCTATTACCACAATGTTAGGCTTATTGTTTTTAGCTGTGTACTTATTTGCACCTAGCAAAGGTGTAATTGCAGTTATGTATCGCGAAAAACAACAACGCACAGAAGTTAGCCTATTGACCTTTTTACTACATTTAAAAAACCATAATGAGGTTGAAGAACGTCACGTAAACCACTTAAGAGAACATATAAATTGGCAAAAAGTAAGAGCCAAAACGGTATTAGAATTGGCTCTTAAAAATAATATGATTGTTGTTAATAATGATATTGTATCATTGACTAAAAAGGGAGACACCTTTACCTCCAAAGCAATTGATTATATTATCACTAATAAAGATGCGCAGATAGAAGATATGAAGGACGATTTCTTTTTGTTTAGAGGATAAAGTCATTGCGAGGTACGAAGCAATCTGCTTGTCGTGAACTATATTCTTAGACTGCTTCGTACCTCGCAATGACACTTGCACCTCGCCAATAGGCGCTAATTAAAATCATTATTCAATTTTTGTAATTCAGATTTCAGCTGGTCTAAACTCACTGCTTTAAAATCAAATTTAAGCTCTGAAATTTCTTTAGTTGTAGCGTTTGTAATCCCTAAAAACAAATGACCCTCAATCATCTTTATCGCAACTATAACAACCTCTTCATTTAAAGCTACAGTACCAAAATCGTAAACACCATTAACCCTTCTACTTGGTAAAATAGAATTGTAAGATTTAAACACTATTTTGACATCTGCTCCGTTTGCATCCTTTATTTTTAGTTTAAATTTTATAGCATCTTTATTACTTCTAATAAAATGATCACAATTAATCCAACCTAATTTTGAACCATAAAAAGCATATCTAGACACATCATTAGCTGTTATAGTACCAACTAATCCTGTGGTCGTGGAATCTTTGTTTTGTAATCGCTCTTCAAATTTTTTCTCAAAAGACGTTTTATCCTTTATAGTAATAACACTTGGATTATTTTTTGTGCTACCATCAATATTAAAATTAATTGGTAAGCTATAAGGTACAATTACTGTGTAATCACGTTGCTTCCCTGGTTTTAGTTTTGGTATCAATTTTAAAACTCTAATAGCCTCTTTAGCCAATAAAGTATGCGCTGCAGAAGCCTGAATATCAACAACCTCTCCTTCTTTATCAATTTTAAACGATGTTGAAATTTTATGTTTTCCAGTTAGCTTTAAATCTTCAGCTATACTAGCATTAAAGTTTTTGGCTATTAGATTTGAAAGCGCTTGATCAAAACATTGTTTTTTCGCTGTGTTTGTACCATTTTCACATCCAGGAAACACAGGAACTTCTTCTACATATTGAATCGGTACTTCCACGTCTTCTTCTTCAATTAAAACCATTTCAGAAGTAGTTAAAACAGCATTACTTTTATGTGTGATATTATCTAAAGTCCAATTAACGCCATCTTTAATTTCTTCACCTAAAAAAAGCTGCATATCTTTTTTCTTACTTGCTTCTGAAGAGAATATATATTCAATACTGCTTCCAGGTTTTAACTGTAATTGTTTATTATCTTTTAATGCTTTTATTAACAGCATTCCTCCTGTTTCCAATTGTTTGCCATCAGATTTAGTAGTTAGATTGGCTAGCAACATATCTGATAATTTATAATACTCTGTAACTTCTATATTAACCTTTCCTCTAGCTAATTTCCCGTTTACATCAATAAAACATTTTGCTGGAATGATTAAAACTGTACCTTCCTTAAACGTTATTGTTGTTTCTTTTTCGTTATTAATCGTTTTTGTTTCCGGTTGTTTTTTTACTGAATTGTAAAATGATGATAACTCGTCGTTAATGAGTTTTGTTTCAGTAATTTTTTCAAGTTTTTTAGTACTTGAATTTACAATGGTTTCAGTAGATCCAAATTTTCTTTCATCTTTTTGAATATTTATAATAATTGAATCGTTTTTTGGAATTATATGCTTATAAGTTGGAAAGTTTTCTTTAAATTCTTGTTGAGTATAAGATCCTATTTTTTCAATTATAATAGTATCCTTTACAACTGTTATTCCTCCATAAAGATTAGTTAAACTATCTACTTCTACTTGTTTTACTATTCTTTTTACAACTACAAATTTCTTTTTTGAACTATCAATTTCTTTTAAGGTTTCTACTTTATCAATACTTGATATTGAATCAATATTAGTTTCAATTAAATTTTGATTTTTATGGTCAAAATCTTGAGTTGTTTCTGTTTTTAAAAGCAAGTTATAAGCTAAGATTAAAACTAAAGCAACAACACTTATTAAGCCAATAATTTTAATCCATTTTAGTTTAATATAACTGGTTTTTGCAGACGCAATTTCAGCTTTAAGTTGTGTGCGTTTTATACCTTCTAAGGCTATTAAATGCTCTTGGTAAATTGCATTAAATTCCGCATTAGTTTTAAGTTTGTTTTCAAAAGCTAAAATCTCTGTATTTGATAATTCTTTATTTAAATATTGATTGATTAAATCTATATGTTGTGTGTGATTTTCCATGTCTGAGCCGAATTAAGATTGATAATTTTTATGAAAGATGTCTTTTGCTTTTTTCAAGCATTTATACTTCTGGTTTTTAGCAATTTTTTCTGATTTAAATTGCATTGTAACTGCTATCTCTTTAAAAGGAATTCTTTTTAAATAAAATAGCTGAAGTAATTGCTGACATCGTTCTCCTAATTCGCGAAAAGCGTTCTCGGCAAAGCGATATTTTTTTTCTTCTAATACATGTTGAAATATTGAGACTTCGTTATCTTTTAAATCATGAAGCTCTTGGGTAGAAAATTTGTTTTGCATATCCTTCCATACAAATCTAGATACGGAATATAAATAGGTGTAAAACGAAGCTGTTAATTTAAAATCAGACTGTTCTAAATTACGATTTAGGATTATTAATGCTTCCTGAAACACATCTTGTGCATCAGATTGTTTCCCACCTTTGGATAAGACTAGTTTTTCTATTCTAGGATATAAACTATACAGCTGTTTAAACGCTTTGTCGCGTTGACCTGTTTTAAAGAATTCTAATATTTTTTTATCATTCATAAAATATCTTTATTCTTTAATGGTCAAAACATAAAAAGGTCTCCTATAGTTTTATTAAAATCGTCTCTCCTCTTGTAAAAACTCGTAAGCTTTTTGGACTTGTTTAAACTTATCCTCTGCTCCTTTTCTATGCTCTTCTCCAAGATGCTCTACACGATCTGGATGGTATTTTTTAGCCATATTACGGTAAGCCTTTTTAATTTGATCTACTGTGGCTGTTTTGTCTATTTCTAAAATAGTATAAGCATTATTGCTACTGTTATAAAACATAGCTTTAATACTAGAATAGTCACGACTACTGATGCCTAAGTAGTTAGACATTCGGTTAATTTGATCCTCTTCATCATCGGTAACCATTCCGTCTGCTTTTGCAATTCCGAATAAAAAATGTAATAATTGCAAACGTGATGCATGATCCATCATCTGTTGGATTTGCCCACAGACATCTCTTGTAGACACGTTTTGATTACTTATATTTTTAAATAATTTAAAAGCCTTATTTGCACGATCTTTACCGTAAAGCTCAACAAATTTGTTACGCACAAAATCCAATTCGCGTTGGTCTTGAACACCATCTGCTTTTATAATTACAGACGCTAAGATTAGTAAACTAACCTCAAAATCTCCTGACGTTGTTTGCGCACGACGTTGTTGTTGGGTTCTGTAATTAGGCTGTGTTCTGTAATTTGGTTCTCTTTTTTGCTGTTTGTTTGGGTTACCATTTCCTAAAAGGTTTCCTTTTTCTGACATAGCATCTCCTAGACTACCAATTGCCAACCCTATAATTGCACCAATTGGACCACCTAATGTCCATCCTAAAGTTGCACCTATCCATTTTAATCCAGCCATAAATTTTGTTCTAATTTTTTAAAAAGTAAATATACTACTTTGTTGGTATACTTTTAATTGCTTTTGTTACTGTTGTTTGCTGTTTAGTGCGTTAAGGATGGAGCGGTCTGTCTGAGCTCCTCGCAGAGAGCGAGTAGCGATAGCCTGACCTTATGACACCATAAGTGTTATAAGGTAACGCCATAATAATTTTTGCATGGTTTTTGATTATCTTTGCATGAGATAGATTTATAAATAAAAAATTACAAGAATATGTATCCAGCAGAATTAGTAAAACCAATGCGTGAGGACTTAACTAACGTAGGTTTTGAAGAATTACATACAGCTGACGCAGTAAATACTGCAATTGCAAAAGAAGGGACAACTTTAGTGGTTGTAAATTCGGTTTGTGGTTGTGCAGCTGCTAACGCAAGACCAGGAGCAAGAATGAGTTTAGCAAATGACAAAAAACCTACACATATAGTAACGGTTTTTGCAGGTGTTGACAAAGAGGCTGTTGATCAAGCAAGAGCACACATGGTACCTTTTCCTCCAAGTTCACCAAGTATGGCTTTGTTTAAAGATGGAGAATTAGTACACATGCTAGAACGTCACCATATTGAAGGTAGACCAGCAGAATTAATTGCTGAAAACCTTATTGATGCTTATAACGAGCATTGTTAAGCCTTTTTTAAAGGACAACTTAAGCTAAGTATTACAGAAAAACCACGTTTTTTAAACGTGGTTTTTCTATTTTTGATAGATAGAATTTTTATTAGAAAATGAGAAAAATTATTGCCTATCCTTTATCTGTTATTTATTTCCTGTTTTTTGGGTTAACATTAGTTATTTTTCACCCAATACAATGGATATGTTTTAATGTTTTTGGATATAAAGCACATAAAAAAAGTGTGGATTACCTTCAGTTTTGTTTAATGCGATGCGTAAACCTATTAGGCTCAACACACAAATTTATAAACCCTTATCCTTTAGATAATTCTCAACCTGTTTTAATTGTCTCTAACCATCAAAGTATGGCAGACATACCTCCATTAATGTGGTATTTTAGAAAACACCATGTTAAATTTGTTAGTAAAAAAGAGTTAGGAAAAGGACTACCAAGTGTATCCTACAACTTGCGTCATGGTGGCTCTGTATTAATAGATCGTAAAAATCCTAGGCAAGCCATTGTGGCGATTAGGAAATTTGCAGATTATATAGAAACTACTAATCGTGCTGCTGTTATTTTTCCGGAAGGTACCAGAAGTCGTGATGGACAACCTAAACCTTTCCATACTAAAGGTTTAGAAACTTTAATAAAATATGTGCCAAGCGCAGTAATAATACCTGTAACTATTAATAATTCTTGGAAGAATTTACGCTACGGTAAATTCCCTATGGGAATAGGTAACAACATCACCTTTACAGCTCATAAACCTGTTAAACCTATTGATTTTGAAACTACTGAAGCCTTATTAAATCACATAGAAACTACCATTAAAAATAGCATAAAAATATAACGTTATGTCATCAAAAAATGTAAGATTAGAAGTCATGTCTTTTTTAGAAAAAGATATTGATGCTTTAATAGAAAAATATTTAATCCCTGTTGAAAAAATTTGGCAACCCTCAGATTTTTTACCAAACTCTGAAGGTCCTAACTTTTTTGAAGAAGTAAGAGAAATTAGAGAATTGTCTAAAGAATTGTCTTATGATTTTTGGGTGGTTTTAGTTGGTGATATGATTACAGAAGAAGCTTTACCAACTTACGAATCTTGGCTTATGGATATAGAAGGAGTAGAACAAGATGGTAAAAATGGTTGGGCAAAATGGATTAGACATTGGACAGGCGAAGAAAACCGTCATGGTGATGTTTTAAACAAATACCTATACCTTTCTGGTCGTGTTAATATGCGCGAGATAGAACAAACCACACAACACCTTATTGCAGATGGTTTTGATATTGGTACAGCTAGAGATCCTTATAAAAACTTTGTTTACACCAGTTTTCAAGAATTAGCAACTTATGTTTCACACAATCGTGTAGCAAAATTAGCCAAAGAAAAAGGTAATAAGCAATTAGCAAGAATGTGTAAAATAATTTCGGGAGACGAAATGAGACACCACCATGCTTATAGCGAGTTTGTTGAACGTATTTTTAAAGTAGACCCAAGTCAAATGATGCTAGCGTTTCAATACATGATGAAACAAAAAATTACAATGCCTGCTCACTTTTTAAGAGAATCTGGAGGTAAAATTAGCACTGTTTTTGACGAGTTTTCTAATACTGCACAACGTATAGGTGTTTACACATCTATGGACTATATAGACATTTTACAAAAATTAATTAAGCGTTGGGAAATTGACAAAATAACAGACCTTAACGACGACGCTGAAAAAGCACGTGATTACTTAATGAAACTTCCAGACCGAATGTTACGTTTGGCAGACCGAATTAAAATTCCAGAAAATTCTTATCAATTTAAATGGGTTGAACCAGCCAAACTATAGTTTATGTCTAACCAAGAGCTAATTGAAGCCACTAAAACCTTTGTAAAAGACACTTTAAAAGATGCCGAAGGTGGACACGATTGGTTTCATGTGGAGCGTGTCTATAAAAATGCACTACTAATAGCTAAAGGCGAAACCGTTGATCCATTAGTTGTAGCGCTTGGCGCTTTACTACATGACATTGCAGATAGTAAGTTTTATGATGGTGATAGTACCATTGGTCCAAAAGTCGCTGGTGCTTTTTTGTTAAAACACAACGTAGACTCGGCAACCATTAATCATGTTATTAAAATTATTGAAAACATTTCTTATAGTTCTAATATAGGCTTAGAAAACACATTTAGGTCCATCGAGTTGGACGTTGTGCAAGATGCTGACCGTTTGGATGCTTTAGGAGCTATTGGTATTGCGCGCACTTTTAATTATGGAGGCTTTAAAAACAGGACTATATATAATCCAGACATTAAGCCTAATTTAAATATGACTAAAGCAGAATATAAAACATCTAACGCTCCAACAATTAATCATTTTTACGAGAAATTACTACTTTTAAAAGATAAAATGAATACCACTACTGGTCATAAAATTGCTAAACAACGACACCAATATATGGTAGACTTTTTAAAACAATTTGATGCAGAATGGGAAGGTGAGAAATAAAAAAAAGGTTATTTTAAGTTAGAAAATACTAACATTAAAATAACCTTTTTTACTGATTAAATGTGCTTACTCCATATAAGTAAAAGTAGTCGTATAAACACTTACGCTGTCATCCTCTAAATCTGTAGACGTTACAGTTCCTGTTGAAGGGTAATTTTGAGCATCATAAACATAATTAGCAACAATCTGATAGATTGGTGTTAAATCTTCATCTTTATAAGTAATTTTTTTAATGTTATTTGTAGGTAATAATAATCTAGCTTGTACAATTTCTGGTGCTTGAACATCCATACTAAAGTTTAAATCTACATTATCCAACACATCAATAATTCCGGCTGCTTCTAGCGTGTAAAAAAATGGATTTGGTGTTGCGTCGTATTCAATTTCCGCAAAATATTCCACTACACTCATTGTATTGGCAACAAAGTCAAACTCTTCTTCTAAAAATCTAATACTAACAGGATTCATGTTACTATCATATTGCAAAACTTCTCCAGTTTCAAAAGCATCATAAGGCGATTCATACAATTCTTCTACATTTAATGTTTCACCTTCTCCTGTTACATTTGTTAAGTTGTCATTGTCATAAACTAATATGCTAGTTTCTACACCATCTGTGATGTTAGAGACTTGATTATTTCCGTTATAATTAATGGTAACAGATTGGTTTTCTGAAGCATCTTGAGCAGACACAACAGACAAATTAGTGATTAATTTAACTGTGGCATTTTGATTTGCTTGGTTAAATTCGTCCGTTGCAGAATCTTCGCTACAGCTCATAAAAACAGCTAAAACAGTAAGTAAAGTAATTTGTAATTTTAGTTTCATAAATAAATTATTGATTAATTAAATTATTAAATAAGTCACGAAAATAACAAAATTTATAAATTTAAGACTGCACCATGGATTTTATTTCGCTTCTATATTTTGATGCGCTTTTACCAACCACTTCGTTAAAGACTTTGTTAAAATGAGAAAAGTTATTAAAACCACATTCAAAGCAAATATCTGTAATACTACTTTGGCTTTCTGTTAGTAATTTTGTGGCATAAAAGACACGATATTCGTTTACAAACTGCGTAAATGTTTTTCCTGTAATCTTTTTAAAATAACGACAAAAAGCTGGTACAGTAAGACTTACCTCCTGTGCTATTTGATCTAATGTAATATGGTTTTGAAAATTTTTATTAACGTATTTATAAATTTTATCAATCTTATTAGTGTCTTGTGGTTGGGTTTCAAAAACGTAACCGTTTTCATTAAGTAATGTATAATCATTGGTTATTGCCAACAATTCTAGAATTTCTAAAAGTTTAGCAATTCGTTTTATACCTTCATACTTAGGAAGCTTTTCTATTTTAGGACCTACTATTTTTTTTATTTCTGGCTTAAACAGAATTCCCTTTTTTGCGCGCTCCAACAATTGCAAAATATTTTTCATTTCTGGTAATGCATTAAGCGCGTCACCTAAAAATTGAGGATGAAATTGCACCAAGGTTTCTTTTCCTTTAGAAGTTAAACGGTCTGTAAATCCATTATGTGGCAAATTAGAACCAATTAATATTAACTGACTATTATTAAAGTATGACAAGTGATTACCTATATGTCGTCTTCCTTTTCCTTTATTAACATACACCATCTCTACCTCTGGATGAAAATGCCAAAACGCATCACTTCTTTTACGTTTTTTAGTTTTTTGAACCGCAATTATAGAGCTTCCAAAACTAGGTGTAATTTTTTTAAATGTAGGTTTAGTATTCACTGCATTAAACTTTTGACAAAATTACAACAACTTATAGTATGGTTGTATGCTAATTTAGCATTAATATGTGTTATTTTAACCTATAACGTTTTCGTAACACGTAATTAAGTTAAAATAGCATATAAAGTTGCCAAATGACTTGTTATTAAAACTACTCTTCTATATTAACTTTGCACCTGTAATCCTTAAAAAGATTTAGATTATGAAAAAAATTATGAAACACATTTTAGCTTTAGCAATCGTATTTGCTACGCTAAGCAGCAACGCAACAGAAGCCGTAACTTTTACAAACAAAGAGGACGGAAAAACGTTATTAATGTTTGAAAACGTTAGCCAAGGTGATCAATTATTAGTTAAAGATGCTTTTGGAATTATTTTATATAAAGAGTCTATCGAAAAAAGCGGTCAATATAATAAGTCATTTGATTTGACATCTTTACCTGATGGAAGTTATATTTTTGAATTAGATAAAAAACACCAAATTAGAACTTACCCATTTAAAGTAGATTTATCTGTAGTTACTTTTAATAAAGCTAAATTAATGGTAATTAATAAACCTGTGGTTAGCGCTAAAAACAATATGGTGTATGTAACATCATACAACCAAAACCCTACAGATTATAAAATTGAAATTTTTTACAACACTAACGGAAGCTATTTTGAAAAAATACATACCGAAACCGTTAAAGATGCTATCAATTTTGGTAAAAAATTCAAATTATTAGAAGATAAAAAAGAAGATTATAAAGTCGTTATTACTTACGAAGGACGCACATTTACATCAATTGTCAACTTTTAGTATTAGTATCCAAAAAACAAAAAAAGACGCAATAATGCGTCTTTTTTTTGTTTAATATTTAGAAAGCTATTTTTTAGTTTCCAGGAAAATCTGCTTTACGTTTTTCTAAAAAAGCAGTTGTACCTTCTTTAAAGTCTGCTGTACCAAAACAAGCACCAAATTCCTTAATTTCTATATCAAATCCATTAACACCATCTGTGTAGTTAGCATTTATTGCTTGAATAGCTTTACCAATTGCTACGCTTGAATTACGCATAATTTTACTTGCTATTTTTTCGGCAAGAGGTATTAATTCTTCTAAAGCTACAACGTGATTAACTAACCCATAATTTAATGCTGTATCAGCATCAATCATTCCTGCAGTCATAACCATTTCCATTGCACGACCTTTACCAACTAATTGTGGTAAACGTTGCGTACCACCATAACCAGGTATTACACCTAAGCTTACTTCTGGCAAACCCATTTTTGCGTTATCACTGGCAATTCTAAAATGTGCAGCCATCGCCAACTCTAATCCTCCACCAAGCGCAAAACCATTGACAGCTGCAATAACAGGAGTTTGTAAATTTTGAACAAAGTCAAATAACATTTCCTGACCAAGCGCAGCTAATTTACCACCATTTTCAACAGTAAAATTTGCAAACTCGCTAATATCTGCTCCTGCAACAAATGCTTTTTCTCCGCTTCCGGTTATAATAATCACCTTAGTGTCTGCATCTTTATTTGCATTATCAAATGCATGATGAAGCTCAGTAATAGTAGCCTTATTTAACGCATTTAATTTTGAAGGCCTATTAATTGAAATAGTTGTTATTCCGTTTGCTGTTTTAGTAAGTATGTTTTCGAAATTCATATGTAAATGTTTTAATATTCTTTTGGAAATGAAACCGTAAAGGTTGTTCCAACATCTTTAACAGATGTAAAGGTAATTGTTCCTTGATAGGTTTCTACTATATTTTTTACCATTGCCAAACCAAGACCCATTCCGCTAGACTTTGTTGTAAATTTTGGCTCAAAGACTTTGTCTTTATTTTGATCAGAAATCCCTATTCCGTTATCCGAAATAGTTAAAACAACACGATTGTTATCCTCAATTACTTTTACAATAATTTGAGGTATCCTATCATCTGGAATGGCTTGTATTGCATTTTTAACCAAATTGGTAATCACTCTAATTAATTGGGTACGATCAAATTTGGCAATAATTTCTTCTTTTTCTGGTGCAAATTGGATATAATCTTCATTAAAAATATCCAACGCTAAGTCTACAATTTTAACCACATCAAGTAGTTCGTTTTGTTGTGCTGGCATTTTAGCAAAATTAGAAAAAGCACCTGCAATTGCACTCATAGTATCAATTTGCTGTATTAGTGTTTTACTATACTCATCCAATTTTTGTACTATATCTGGATCTTCAGGATTAAACTTACGCTGAAAACTTTGAACCGTTAAACGCATTGGTGTTAATGGGTTTTTAATCTCATGAGCTACCTGTTTAGCCATTTCTCTCCAAGCTTGTTCACGCTCGCTTTTAGCAAGCTTAACAGCACTTTCTTCTAACTGATCAATCATGCTATTATATGCCTTTACTAAAGTAGAGATTTCTTCTGTTGTACTTTCTATTTCTATTTTTTCATTACGTTTTTCTAAACGTGTTTGATTCATTTTATCACTAATAGTTTTTAATGTTTTAGTTATATATTTTGACAAAAAATAAGCTAAAACAATCGCTATAATTAACATTAAAAGGTAGGCGTATCCCAAACGCTCAAAAAACTCATTTAACTCTTTAGATAAAAAGTCATCATTTTCTAAATAAGGTAAATTTAATATGGCTAATGGTTTAAATTTCTCATCGACAATGTAGGTATAAGACGATCTAAAACTTTCTCCTTTTTCTTCTCTTAACTCGACAAATCTATGAGTAGTGGTATTAGATAATGTATTAAGCGCTTCCGCTTTTACGCATTTTTCTGCAATATCATAAGGCAATGCTGCTTTGGAAGAAATTAGCAAGGACCCTTCTAAATCGTACAAGTTAACCTGAAGTCCATGTACGTTAGCTATTTTATAGATTTCATCTTTAAAAATTAATGGTAACTTTTCTGGAACCACCTCAAAAGAAGTTTCTTTAATAATAAAGTTAATGTGACGTTTTATACTAATTTCTTTTCTTTCTAAACGTAACTTATGGTAATCTTGAGTTTCTTCGCTATACTGATAAGCAGCAACTAATGCAATTAAAATGGATGCCAAAAGGACCAAAAAAATCATCGCAAAAAAAATGCGAAGTCGTAAAGAAAGTCTAGTAATTTTCATTGTTTAAATATAACAATAATCACACCAAAAACATAAGATTTAGCAATGCTTAGATTAAGCTTTTGGATTTTTCTCTCTGATGCGCTTATAAACCTTAAAGCCTAACATAAGTAAAACCCCTAAAACAAAAATACCTATAACGCCAAACATCCAGTTTATGGCACTTTTAAGTATTACTAAAAAGACAACTGCAAAAAGAATAAATGTAGCACCTTCATTATACATACGCATAAAATTTGAAGATTTTTTAACCACATCATTTTGTAATTGTTTAAAATAAACATGTGTTTGAAATTGATATAAAAATAACAATACCACAAAGGTTAACTTAACATGCATCCAAGGTTGCTGTAACCAAAACGGTTGTAAAATTAATAACCAAACTGCAAAAATTGTAGCTAATATAGCACTAGGCCAAGTAATAATAAACCATAAGCGTTTAGCCATAAGCTTTAACTGCTCTCCTAAAATTTCTTTATCTGGAGAGGGTTTATAAAAGGCTTCTATTTGATAAACAAATAATCTTGGTATATAAAATAAACCAGCAAACCACGTGACTACAAATATGAGATGTAACGATTTAATGTAATTATAGTACTCCATAGTTTTTTTTAAAATAACTAGTTAAATATAGGCAATTACTAATTTAGTTTAAGCTTTACTTCCCTACGTAAAAAGAAAGCGGTTACGATTGTAGATAAAATATCCGAAATTGGAAAGGACATCCAAATACCAAATTCGCCAAAATACATTGGTAATATATACATCAAAGGAATAAAGAAAATAGCCTGTCTTGTTAAGGTTAAGAATAACGCAGGTAAAGCCTTCCCTACTGCCTGAAAATAAGCAGCTCCAATTAACTGAATTGCTAATATAGGAATGGCAGCAAAAGTCCAACGCATATTGTTTGGTGTCACTTTTAAAACCTGTATATCTGTTGTAAATAATTTAGTAATAGCTTCTGGAAACAACATTAAAATAGCAAAAACTATAGTTGCCAAAATAGTCGCGTATTTAATAGCAACATAAATTACCTGTTTAACACGATCATACTGCTCTGATCCAAAGTTGTAACCTGCTATAGGAATAAATCCTTGCGTTATACCAAACACAGGAAATAACGCAAACATACTCATCCTTCCTACAATTGCATAGGCTGTTACAGATGTTTCGCCACCAAAATCAAACAAGGCATTATTAACTAGTAAGAAAGTAACACTAACTACAGCTTGTCTTGATAGGGTTACAAAACCTAACGAACCGATTTCGGTGACTATTTTTTTATGTAATTTAAAATGAGAAACGTCTATTTTCAATTCAGAATTATCTGATAAAAAATACCAGAAAATAAACAAAAATGACACGATATATGAACCAGTTGTAGCCCAAGCAGCACCAGACATTCCCATATCTAATATTCCAATAAAAATATAATCCAATACTAAATTTCCAACAGAAGGAATTAGCATAGCATACATTGCAAATTTAGGTTTACCTTCTGCACGTATAACACTATTACCCATCATTACGAAACCCAAAACAGGAACTCCGTATAGGATAATCTCATAATATACTTTTGCTGGATCAAAAATAGCACCTTTACCTCCAAAAGCAGGAATTAATTGGTCTACAAAATAAAGCCCAAAAGCAGCAAAACTTACAGTAAACAGCAATGTTAAAGAGACCTGATTACCAAAGGTTTTTAAAGCTTTTTCTTTATTGTCTGCACCTAAAGCACGCGAAATAATTGAAGAGCCTCCAATACCAATACTCATCCCTAAAGCAGCAATAAAAAAAGAGACTGGTAGCACAACATTTATAGCTGCAATTGCTGTAGACCCAATCCATTGACCAACAAAAATAGTATCCACTAAAATATTTAGTGACATTACCAAAATACCAATAGATGCAGGTACTGCTTGTTTTATCAAGAGTTTGCTTATGGCTTCTGACCCTAAGTTTGAAGATTTGCTTGTCTGCATTATCCCTTAACAGCAGTTTTAGACCAATCGTTAATCCAATCTGCTAATAAGTTTACCCAATTTTGATCTGTATTTAAACAAGGTATTGTTGTAAAGCCCTCACCTCCAACTTCATGAAAAATTTCTTCTCCTTCCATTGCTATTTCTTCCAAAGTCTCTAAACAATCGCTAACAAAAGCAGGTGTAACAATCGCCATGTTTTTTATGCCTTGTTTACCTAAACGCTCTATAGTACGATCTGTATAAGGTTGCAACCATGGATCAAAACCTAATCTAGATTGAAACGAGGTAGAATACGTATTGTCTTCCAAACCTAAATATTGTCCAACTAATCTGGTAACCTCTTTACATTGGTGTCTATAACAAAACTCATGTGCTTTACTTGCGGTTTCGCAACAACTACCATCAATTTTACAATGTCCATTAGTAATATCGCTTTTTCTAATATGTCGTTCTGGAACACCATGATACGAGAATAATAAATGCTCGTAATTTTCACCTTGTAAATGTCCTTTGATAGACTCGGCTAACACTTTAATATAATCAGGCTTGTTATAAAAAGCCGGTAAGCTATCAATTTTTAAATTAGGAAAATTGGCTTGTCTAACCTCCTCTGCTAATACCAAAATGGTTTCGGTAGTTGCCATAGCAAATTGAGGATATAACGGAATTAAAAAGACGTCTTCCACACCTTTATCAACCAATTCTTGCAGCCCTTTTTTAATAGTCATACTTCCGTAACGCATAGCTAGAGCTACCGGAAAGTCTACTTTTTCTTGAACCTTTTCTTGTAACTGCTCTGAAAGCACAATTAATGGTGACCCATTATCCCACCAAATTTTCTGGTAAGCTTTTGCACTTTGTTTAGGTCTAGTGTTTAAAATTATTCCTTTAACTAAAAGCGTCCTAGCCCAAAGCGGAACATCAATAACACGCTCGTCCATTAAAAATTCTCCCAAATATTTTTTAACATCTTTTGGAGTCGGACTTTCTGGTGACCCTAAATTTACAAGTAGTATTCCTTTTTTCATCTGTTATCTTTTTCAGATGCAAAAATACAACTCTAATTTAAAATATATAATAAACTTAAGACGTTGATTATACTTATAGCTTATTATAATATAATCAAAATCTTTCAGTTAAAATTAAGTTTGATATATTTACGAGTAGATATTATTAATATATGAAAAATTACATATTTGCACTTTTCTGTGCAATTTCATTTACCTCACTTTCACAAAATCAAAATAACGATCAAAGTTTGCTTTGGGAAATCTCTGGAAACAATTTAACTAAATCGTCATATATTTATGGCACAATGCACGTTAGTGCAAAAGTTGCTTTTAGACTAGATGATGTTTTTTTTAAGGCTTTAGAAAACAGTGAGAGCATTGCTTTAGAGTCTGACCCTTCCACTTGGCTAGCCTTTAATTACCAAACAACGACTTTAACTCCTCAAAATTACTCTCAGAGCTATGACAAAAATTTTTACTCAACACTTTTTGGAATAGAACATCCAGAAGAAGTTGCTATTAGAGGTAGCATAAGATCTGATAACAGAATGATTAATGGTTATCTGTATCGTAAAGATGGTTATGCCGATAATTTTGAAGAAGAAACCTACTTGGATATGTTTATTTATCAAGCTGGCAAAAAGAAAAATAAAGCCATTTATAGCTTAGAAGATATTGAAGAGTCTCGCTATTTAGTATCCAAAGCACAACGTAACGCAAGAAAAAACAAAATAGACCCTTGGTTAACTAAATTGTATGAAAAAGAAAACCCATATTTAGTTCAAGAAAACACTTATAGAGATCGCAATTTAGCTTTATTAGACTCTATCGGAGTTGCTTCCAACACGGAGTATTTTAGAGAAAACATGTTATACATACGCAATGCCAATATGGTACATGTTTTAGACTCATTAATGCAATCACAATCCGTATTTGCGGGTGTTGGCGCTGCACATTTACCAGGAAATAAAGGGATGCTTAAAATGCTTGAAGAAAAAGGTTACACAGTAAAACCTTTACTATCTAAACAAACGACCGTAGCACAAACTAAAAAAGAACAAATTGAAGCATTTATTGCACCAACTAGCATTACAAAACAAAGTACACCTGACGGTTTTTTAACCCTAAAGGCTTTTACGGAACTGTATGAGTTTTATTATGGTGGTCAAAAATATTACATATCACCAGACATGACCAATGGTGCGTATTTAACTATTAGTAGGTTTAATACTTTTGATTATTTACCAAACGACAAAGAAATTTCTTTAGATAGATTAGATAATTTTTTATTTGAGGATATTCCTGGAGATATTATCAAAAAAGAAATACTATCCAATCCGTATCCAGGTATTAGTATTTTAAATAAAACTAAAAAAGGTGACTATCAAAAATATCATATATACAAAACACCTTTAGAAGTAGTCGTGATAAAATTTGCTGGTCAAAAAGAGTATGTTTTAAAAAATGAAGCACCAATATTTAGATCTATAAAATTTAAAACACCAACTAATACATTAACAACCTTTACCTCTGCCTACAATAAATACAAGGTTAATTTTCCAGAATACCATACCACAGATAACGTCCAAAATGCAGGACAAAAATTAATCCAAGGTAAAATAAAAGACGATTATTATTTTGTAAAAGAAGTCGCTTTTAACGATGTCTACTACATCGAAGAAGATAAATTTGAAGCTAAATATATCGTCACTAACTTTTTCAAAGATTTTGAAATTGAAGATTCTACTGGAGAGTACAAAAACAACAAATATTATAGTTATGAAGGTATAGCAAAAAAGGACTCAACGTCTTTAGAAAACATCCACTTAAAAAGCATAGTAAAAGACGGAAGCTACTTTTTATTAGGCTACATTGGTACTAATAAAGACTTAGCAGACAACTTTTTTAAATCCTTTAAATTTACACCTATTAATCAGGAAGGGTTCACAAAAATAATTGACACATCGTTACATTTTTCTGTAGTCACTAACACAAAATCAACACCTCCATACGACTATTACAGCTATAGTGCACCTAAAGATTACGAAGAAAAAACTAAGCGTACCACTTACTATTCAAAATCAAATGAGCAAGTATACATAAGCAAACTAAAATTTCATGACTTGCAGATGTATAAAAATGTAGATAGCCTATGGAATGAAATTGATGCAGAATTAAAAGCTGTTGAAAAAATTGACGGATTCAAAAAATATAACATTTCTGACAAGAAAAAGTACAAAAAAGATAATCAGTATGTTTATGAGTACACCTTAAAAGACTCGTTAAGTGCAAAAGCAATCTTAGTAAAAAACATACTTAATAAAGGTGCTCTTTTTGAAATTAAAAGCCTAACAGACACGCTATCAAAACCAACACCTTTTATCGCTAATTTTTATAATACATTTCAACCTTTGGACACGTTGTTAGGAGAATCTGTTTTTAGTGACAAAACTGAACGTTTTTTTAAAGCACTACGTGATAACGACAGCATAGTATTTAAAGCAAAAAATAAAGTAAAGTTTAATAAATCTAACGCAAGTACTATGATAGATTTGATTAAAAACTTTGATTTTCCGGATAATAAAGAAGATTTTAAAACTTTTTTAATTTCAGAATTGGCAAAACTTGAAGACCCTAGAACAGATGCTTTTTTAAATAATTTATACGAAGAGTCTTACTCTAAACCTGATATTCAAAACACTATTTTAAGGTCACTTTTAAATAAATCAACAAAAAAATCTTACGCTACTTTTTTAGACCTACTTAATAAAGACCTACCCTTAAGTGGATCTATTAGCTCAATGTTTTATAATTATAACGACTCCTTAGCGCTTAAAAAAACACTTTTTCCTGACCTTTTAGAATATACATCAATTGAGGAATATAAAGAGCCTATTTACGAGCTGCTAGCAAAACTAAAAGACAGTAGTGTTATTAAAACAAAAGCATATAAAAAATACAGAAAGCAATTAATAAAAGATGGTAAAATAGAAGTTAAACGAAGCCTAAAATCTAAAGCAAGTTATAATTACAGATCTTATAGTAGCTCATTATATGCTTTTGTAAAATTAATTTTTCCGTTTAGAAAAGAAGCCGAAGCTAAAAACTTTTTTAACAAACTATTAGATAGCGACAATGTCACTGCCCTTACAACATATTATGTATTACTAGAAGAAGCTGGAGAAGCAATACCAGAAAAATTAAAAGAAAAAACAATAGACGACTATAAAAACCAAGCCAACCTAGTAGACAAAATGTATCGTAAAAAGCTATACAAACCGTATCTAACAGAAAAAATTAGTCAAGAAATGTATGCTAAATCTAGTTTGTTTGGAAACACGACTATCGAAAAAGAAAGAGATTCCATTCATTTTTTAGGCAAAAAAACCTTTAAAACAGACGACGATCAAGAGGGAGACATGTATTTTTATATGTTAGTACAAAAAGAGGATAAGGATGAAACCAAACGTTTATATTATGCAGGATTTTTAAAATCTAAAACAAAAGACAGACTCCAGACCGAAGTCTATTATGACTCTGGTTATAGTGGTAATTATATCGATCAAAACGAGGAAGAAGATAAATTAATGAAAGATGTTTTAGACCTAGTTATCCATAAAAACCGAAGACGACTAGACGATAGTGGTTACTAAATAAAAAAAGCGCTTAATAAATTAAGCGCTTTTTTTTTATATGGACTGTATGTACTTTTTAGGAGTAATCCCATACTTTTTTTTAAAAGCAGCAATAAAATGGCTAGCTGTACTATATCCAACACGCAAACCAACCTCGTTAACATTGTGCGAACCTGTCTCTAAAAGCTTTCTTGCAACCTCCATTTTATAATCAAACAAAAAACTAAAAACAGAGTCTCCATAAATCTGCTTAAAACCTTCTTTTAATTTTTTAAGCGATAAATTTATTTCTTCAGACAGTTCTTGTAAAGTTGGTGGCTCTGCCATTCTAGCAATTACAATATCTTTGGCTTGTTTAATTTTAGCAACATTAGATTCATCTACTAAAAAGGGACACTGATCAATGTTTGCATCCTCTCCTCTATTAAAATACAAGCTAAGTAACTCATATGCTTTTCCTTTAAAATACAAGGTTTTAATAGATGAGTTTAAGTTATAATTAATAATTTGATTTAATGCAATAGCCATAGATGGCGAAATCTTTCCATCCTTATAATATTTTTTATCCTTATTATCACTACTTAAAAACGTGATATAATCGGCTTCTTGAGAAAACAAACCATGAAACTTTTTTATAGATATTAAAACAGAAACTAACCAACAATCAGGCTTTACATGTAGATTAATAGGCAAGTCCTTTTGCGGATTATAAAGCAGCAATGAGGTTTCTTCAGCAATATTTAAAACGTAGTTACCATTGTTAAATATAAAGTCACTATTACCCTTTAAACAAAAATGAAATTGAATAAAACCACTATCAATAAAGCGCTCAACAATCTGATTATTAGACGTTTCATTTTGATAAGTTAAAACAAAAACATCCTGATCAACCTGTGTTTCGTTAAACGAACCTTCAGCGACATTTTTAAGATCTTTAATAAGTGCCATAAAATTATTTTATTTAGATTGATTCTAAATAACAAGCTTTAAAACCATTGATTTCACTACAAAAATATGATAAATATCATTGTTACGTTAAAATAACGATTAAAAAACCACAATCGTTATTAAAAGTTCTTTTAGCGTTACTTTTTAAATAATATACAACATAAATTTGCTAACAATAAAGTCCCAGTCAGGTAAATGGAGCACTATCACATGTCAACAGGTACATATTTTTACGCGTTAGGTTTAAGTTATAAAAAGGCAGATGCAGAAATTAGAGGTCATTTTAGTTTAGATGAATCTTCTAAAGAAGCCCTTTTAAACCAAGCTAGATCAAACGGAGTAGAAAGCCTAATCGTAACGTCAACTTGCAATCGTACAGAAATTTACGGTTTTGCAGAACACCCATATCAATTAATTCAACTATTGTGCGATAACACAAAAGGAACTATTGAAGAGTTTCAAAAATTTGCATATATCTATAAAGGCAAAGAGGCTATTTCGCATTTATTCAGAGTTGGTTCTGGATTAGACAGCCAAATTTTAGGAGATTTTGAAATAATTGGACAACTTAAAAAAAGTACTATCGAGTCTAAAAAACATGGCTTACTAAACCCTTTTATTGAGCGTTTAGTAAACTCTGTAATTCAAGCAAGCAAACGCATTAAAACCGAAACCGAAATTTCTTCTGGTGCAACAAGCGTCTCTTTTGCTTCTGTGCAATACATTTTAAATACTATTGAAGACGTAACCAACAAAAACATACTATTGTTTGGTACTGGAAAAATTGGACGTAACACCTGCGAAAATTTAGTAAAACATACTAAAAACGAGCAAATCACATTAATAAATCGTACCAAAGGAAAAGCAGAAGCTGTTGCTGGTAAATTTAATTTAGTGGTTAAGGATTATGCAAACCTACAAGAAGAAATAAATGAAGCTGACATTTTAATTGTAGCTACTGGAGCGCAAAACCCAACGGTTGATAAACAATTAATTCAATCTAAAAAAGACTTATTAATTTTAGATTTATCTATTCCTAAAAACGTAGACGAAAACGTAACAGATTTACCTAACGTAAAACGTATACATTTAGATGATTTATCGCAAATTACCGATGAGACTTTAGAGCGTAGAAAACTACAAATACCTTTAGCAGAAAGTATTATTGAAGACATAAAAGCAGACTTTATAGGATGGTTAGAAACCAGAAAATTTGCTCCAACAATCAAGGCTTTAAAACATAAACTACAAGGTTTTAAAAATGCCGAGTTAGATACACAACGCAAAAAAATGGCTAACTTTAACGAAGAACAAGCCGAAATTATAAGTAATAAAATTATTCAAAAAATAACCAATCATTTCGCTCATCATCTAAAAGATGATGCTTTCTCAACAGACGAAAGTTTGGAATTAATAAAAAAAGTGTTTCAACTAGAAAACACCGCAAAGCATGTCTAAAATAATTAGAATCGGAACTCGTGATAGCGAGTTAGCTTTATATCAAGCAAAAGCAGTACAAAGTCAATTACAAGTATTAGGTCATCAAACCGTATTAGTCCCTATAAAATCTACAGGAGACATCGTACTTGACAAACCACTTTACGAGCTAGGTATTACAGGAATTTTTACACGTACTTTAGATATTGCCATGCTAAATGGAGATATTGATATTGCAGTACATTCCCTAAAAGATGTACCAACACTACTGCCAAATGGTATTGTACAAGCTGCAGTATTAAAACGTGGTAATGTTAGGGACACTTTAGTCTTTAAAAATAACGAAGAATTTTTAGGGTCAAGAGAGGCAACCATAGCAACCGGAAGTTTACGTAGACGTGCACAATGGTTAAACCGTTTTCCAACACACACCTTAGTAGATTTAAGAGGAAATGTAAACACTAGATTACAAAAACTAGAAGATAGCGATTGGAATGGAGCTATTTTTGCTGCTGCAGGTATTGGTCGTTTAGACTTAAGACCAGAAGACGCTGTTAATTTAGATTGGATGATTCCTGCGCCTGCACAAGGTGCAATTATGATTGCTGCTTTGGCTGACGATGAAGAAACCTTAGCAATCTTATCAGAAATAAATCATCCAGAAACTGAAATTTGTACCAAAATAGAACGTGCTTTTTTAAACAAACTTGAAGGTGGTTGCACTGCTCCAATTGGTGCTTTAGCCTTTATTAAAGATGAAGAGCTAACTTTTGAAGGGATACTTTTAAGCAAAGACGGAACTAAAAAAATACAGGTTAAACGCGTTAAAGCAGTAGGAGAACATCATGATATTGCAGAATGGTGTGCCAATTACATTTTAGATCGTGGTGGTAACCGTTTAATGGACGAGCTTAAAGAGTCTCATATACCAACAAACATCTATTCTACCAAATCTTTAACTGAAGATCAACGCTTTTTATTTAATGAAAAAGTAAAAGCAGAAAGCTCTGATTTTGTAAAGATTAGTTTAAATAGAATACACCCAAGATTTGTTAAAAACGAAATAAAAAACGTAGTTATAACTAGCCAAAATGCTGTTGAAGCATTATTAAATAATTATTCTGCTATAGAGCTTCAATTTAAAAACATATACTGTGTAGGTCGTCGTACCAAAAAAATGATTGAAAAGCGTATTGGTAAAGTCACTCACACTGAAAAAAACGCAAAAAAACTAGCGCAATATTTAGTAGATTTTATTGAAGGCACAGAAGTAACTTATTTTTGTAGCGACTTAAGATTAGATGATTTACCATCAATTTTAAAAGAAAACAATATCACAGTTAACGAGATTGAAGCTTATCAAACTAAGCTTGACAGCATCAGTCTTCCAGAAAGTATTGAAGGTGTTATGTTTTACAGCCCTTCAACAGTGCAGAGTTATAAAAAAGAAAATGATGCTAATGGTATTGCTTTTTGTATTGGCGAAACTACCGCTAAAGAAGCAAGCAAACATTTTAAAGATGTACGTATAGCAAAAGTACCAACGGTAGAAAGTGTAATAGAGTTAGTAAACCAACATTACATGTCATAGTCCACCAAAAGGACATCATAAAGTATCAAGTAATAATAATTTAAAAGATTTTCCGTCTACGCGGAAAGGACACAAGGATATGTTGAAAAACGATTTATTTTTAAGAGCATTAAAAGGAGAAACAGTAGAGCGTCCACCAGTTTGGATGATGCGTCAAGCAGGTCGTTACCTTCCAGAATTTATGGAAATAAAGGCTAAATATGATTTTTTTACACGTTGTCAAACGCCAGAATTAGCTAGCGAAATCACTGTACAACCAATCCGTCGTTACGGTATGGATGCTGCTATTTTATTTAGTGATATTTTAGTTATCCCACAAGCTATGAATATTGAGGTACAAATGAAACCTAATTTTGGTCCTTATTTACCAAATCCAATTCGTACACAAAAGGACGTAGATAATGTTATAGTACCTGATGTAAAGGAAGCTTTAAACTATGTTTACGAAGCCATAAAAGCAACTAAAGAAAAACTTAACAACGAGGTGCCATTAATAGGTTTTGCAGGCTCACCTTGGACTATCTTATGCTATTGCGTGCAAGGTCAAGGCTCTAAAAACTTTGATAAAGCAAAAGAGTTTTGTTTTACAAATCCTATCGCTGCACACCAATTATTACAAAAAATAACAGACACAACGATTGCTTACTTAAAAGAAAAAGTAAAAGCAGGTGTTAATGCTGTACAAGTATTTGATTCTTGGGGAGGCATGTTATCTCCTGTAGATTACCAAGAGTTTTCTTGGCAATACATTCAACAAATCATAGATGCACTAAAGGACGAAACACCTGTTATTGCATTTGGTAAAGGTTGTTGGTTTGCATTAGAAGAAATGTCTAAATCTGGAGCATCTGCTTTAGGTGTAGACTGGACATGTTCTGCTAAAAATGCACGTTATTTAACTGGAGGAAACATCACACTTCAAGGAAATTTTGATCCTACTAGATTATTCTCTCCTCCTGCCGAAATTAAAAAAATGGTACACCAAATGATTAACGAGTTTGGTAAAGACAAATACATTGTAAACCTTGGTCATGGTATTTTGCCAAACATACCACTAGAAAATGCAAAAGCATTTATAGACGCTGTAAAGGAATATAAAGCGTAACAAAAACTTACTCTTAGCGTCTTATTAGTTATGATACAAAACATAATAAAAGGAATAAACGGATACTCTGGTGCATTTGCACTAATTTCAAAACTTAAACTTTGGAAGTATTTTTTTATTCCTATTATTATTAGTATTCTAACAGCAACTGTTATTGGATTTACAGCTTATGGACTTTCTGATAATGTTGGACAATTCATAGCAAAAATTTGGTTTTGGGAATGGGGTAAACAAACCTTTGCAACTATATCTACGGTCATTGGAGCCATCATTATTATAGCGTTAGGCATAATACTATACAAACACATTATTATGGCACTATCTGCTCCGTTTATGAGTCCTGTGTCAGAAAAAATAGAAACGCATCTCACTGGTGTGGTAAAACATAACCACAGACAAACATCGTTTCAAGAACAGCTTTGGCGAGGCATTAGAATTAACATTAGAAACTTAGGTCGCGAGCTACTAATTACTATGCCTATTTTATTGCTTAAATTTATTCCTGTAATTAATATCTTTTCAACAGCAATATTAATAATGGTACAATCCTATTATGCAGGTTTTGGTAATATGGATTACACCTTGGAGCGTCATTTTAATTACAAAGACAGTGTAAAGTTTGTTAGAGATAATCGTGGACTAGCAATAGGTAACGGACTTGTTTTTATCCTGTTTTTATTTATCCCAATTATTGGTGTAATTTTAGTACTACCCTTAAGTGTAACTGCAGCAACAATTACTACTGCAAAACGTCTTAAACCCGAAAATCAAAACATAATCTAATGATTGCAACTTTTGATAATTTTGAAATCAATCCCATACACAATGGAGATGCATGGAAAATTTGCGATTTCATGGTTACCAATCAAGACAGATTAAAACGTTATTTTCCTAAAACATTACAACAAAACCTAACACCTACTTTATCACAACTATTTGTAGATAAAAAAGTAAAACAATATAATAATAAAGAAGAGTTTTTATTCACTTTAAAATCTAGCGAAACTAAAACTTTAGCAGGACTAATTTATATAAAAGAAGTGGACCATCACATCAAACAAGGTGAGTTTGCCTATTGCATTGATTACAACTTTCAAGACAAAGGACTAATCACAAAGTCTGTTGCTGCATTATCATCTTACGCCTTTAAAAATCTAGATTTAAACACACTACAAATCATCGTTTTTAAAGACAATATTAGCAGTGTTAAAGTGGCAAATAACAATAGTTTTAAATGGATTAAAACCTTAAAAAACGAATTTACTCCAATTGGTGAAAACCCGCTTGATATGGAGTTATACGAATTACATAATGAAAGATAAATTTTTTGAATACATACATCAATTACAAGACAGCATAACTGCTGGATTAGAAAAAATAGATGGCAAAGCAACTTTCCAAGAAGACATTTGGAAACGACCAGAAGGTGGTGGAGGACGCACACGAGTTATAGAAAACGGAAATGTTTTTGAAAAAGGTGGTGTTAATATTTCTGGTGTACACGGTAAATTACCAGACAGCATGCAAAAATATTTTGGTGTTGAAGATGCCGATTTTTTTGCTTGTGGATTAAGTCTAGTTTTACATCCAAAAAATCCAATGGTGCCTACTGTACACGCAAATTGGCGTTATTTTGAAATGTATGACAAAGACGGAAATATTGTAGACCAATGGTTTGGTGGCGGACAAGACCTAACACCTTATTACTTATTTGATGAGGATGCAACACACTTCCATCAAACATGTAAAACAGCTTGCGATAAGCATAACCCAGAATTTTACCCAAAATATAAAGCACGTTGTGACGAGTATTTTTACAACTCACATCGTAATGAAGGACGTGGTATTGGAGGTTTATTTTTTGATTACTGCAAAGCTTCAGAAGACATGAACATGCAAAACTGGTACGATTTTGTAACAGAAGTTGGTGATAGTTTCCTAGAAGCCTATGTACCTATTGTAGCAAAAAGAAAAGATTTAGACTACACTAAAGCACAACGTGATTGGCAAGAAATAAGACGTGGACGTTATGTTGAGTTCAACTTAGTACATGATAAAGGAACCCTTTTTGGTTTAAAAACAAATGGACGTATTGAAAGCATTTTAATGAGCCTTCCGCCACATGTGCAATGGGTTTACGACCATCATCCAGAAACAGGAAGCGAAGAGGAAAGGTTAATTAAAGTATTACAAAACCCTAAGGATTGGGTCTAAAATGAATTGCTACTGCGGAAATAATAAAAGTTATAAAACCTGTTGTGAAGTGTTTCATTTAAATAATGGAAAAACCGAAACAGCAGAGCAATTAATGCGCTCAAGATATAGCGCATTTGTATTAGCAAATGGCGATTATTTAATGCAAACACACCATATTTCTACTAGACCAATTTCAGAAAAAAAAGCAATTGTAAAATGGGCTAAATCTGTAGAATGGATAAAACTTGAGATTTTAAAAACAACTGAAGGTTTAAGTAATAATGAAGATGGTACAGTACTGTTTAATGCCTATTTTTATGACAACGGAAACGTTGATGTAATACATGAAAACTCTGCCTTTATAAAAGAAAACAACAAATGGTATTACTTAGGTTATGCCAAAAAATAATATAATTATGTATCCAATTAAAAGAAATAGACGATTAAGAACAAACGAAGCTATTAGAAGCTTAGTACGAGAAACAATAATCTCTCCAAACGATTTTTTAGTACCTCTTTTTATTGTCGAAGGAAAAGGTATTAAGGAAGAAATTGCATCTATGCCAAACTACTATCGTTACAGCTTAGATTTATTACAAGCCGAAGTTAAAGAACTGTGGAAACTAGGTTTAAAATCGGTATTACTATTTGTAAAAGTTCCAGACCATTTAAAAGACAATAAAGGGACAGAAGCTATTAATCCTGATGGATTAATGCAACGTGCCATAAAAACAGTTAAAAATGCTTGTCCTGACATGTTAGTAATGACAGATGTAGCATTGGATCCTTATTCAGTATATGGACATGACGGAATTATTGAAAACGGAATAGTTGTCAATGATGACACTGTAGACGTTTTAGCAGACATGAGTGTATCACACGCTCAAGCTGGAGCAAATTTTGTTGCACCAAGTGACATGATGGATGGTCGCATACTGGCCATTCGCGAAGCTTTGGAAGACGAAGGATTTACAGATACAGGTATTATGAGCTATTCAGCTAAATATGCCTCAGCTTTTTATGGTCCTTTCCGTGATGCTTTAGACTCAGCTCCTGTGGATGCACAAGATATCCCGAAGGATAAAAAAACCTACCAAATGGATTATGCTAATCGTTTTGAAGCGCTACGCGAAACCGAAATGGATATAGATGAAGGTGCAGATATTGTAATGGTAAAACCAGGATTATGCTACCTAGATATTGTCCGAGAAATTAAAAACGAAGTCGACGTACCTGTTGCTGTATATCAAGTCTCTGGAGAATATGCAATGCTTAAGGCTGCTGCCGAAAAAGGTTGGCTAGACCACGATGCTGTTATGATGGAACAAGTTACAGCTATCAAACGTGCTGGTGCAGATGTAATTGCTAGTTATTTTGCTAAAGATATTGTAAAATTAATATCGTAAATTCGCAGTACATTAATTAAAAATCAATCCATGGGATTACTACTATTTTACGGAGTTATATCAATATTTTTTTCGTTTTTATGCTCTATTCTAGAAGCTGTTTTACTAAGTGTTACTCCAACATTTATCAACCTAAAAAAGCAAGAAGGTAAAGCGTTTGCAACAAATTTAGAAAATCTTAAAAAAGATGTAGATCGACCTTTAATTGCTATTTTAACACTAAATACAATCGCACACACTGTTGGTGCAATTTTAGTCGGTAAAGAGGCAGAAGGACTTTACGGAAGTGGTGATGGATACGGAGTATTTATAGTGTCTGCAGTTATGACTATTTTAATATTAGTCGCTTCAGAGATTATTCCAAAAACAATTGGTGCAACCTATTGGAAAAGTTTAGCTGGTTTTACAACAACAGCACTTAATATTTTAATTTTCCCATTAAAATGGACTGGATTATTATGGTTAATGCAACTTACAACAAAGTTAATTGGTGGTAAAGGTCATGGTAGCGTACTAAGTCGCGAAGGGTTTTTGGTTATGGCAGATATGGCTCATGAAGAAGGTGTTTTTGAGGGTAACGAAAGCAGAATTATTAAAAACCTGTTAACATTTAAAGAGGTTTTTGCTAAAAACGTAATGACACCTCGTACTGTAATGCAATCTGAAAATGAAACCACAACTGTGGAAGACTTTTTTAATAGAAACATGAACCTTCGTTTTTCAAGAATTCCTGTGTATTCTAAAACAGAAGATAATATCAAAGGATTAGTTTTAAAAGACGAAATTTTTAAAGAAATGGCTTTAGGAAATGGATCTAAGAAGTTAGTCGAATTAAAACGAGACATTATTATCGTAGATCGTAACTTACCTATTCCAACACTTTTTGAACAACTTGTAGAAACTAGAAATCATATGGCTTTAGTGGTAGACGAGTATGGATCTGTTAGTGGAATTGTAACTATGGAAGATGTTATAGAAACGCTTTTAGGCATGGAGATTATGGACGAAAGTGATAATGTAAGTGACCTACAAAACTTAGCTAGAAAAAGTTGGGAAGCGCGTGCTAAAAAACTAGGCATATTAGACGAAAACAACCCTGAGTAACAATGGAAACATGCATTATCAAATCACCTTTAGGTTTTACTAAAATAACAGGTGATGTTAATGGTATTGCATCAGTAATCGTTTTAAATTCAGAAGAACAAGTTTCGGTAAAAATACCTAAGGTTTTAAATGACTGCGTCCTTCAGCTTAACCAATATTTTGAAGGTTCACGAGAACAATTCAGCTTAAAGCTAAACCCAAAAGGTACCGCTTTTCAAAACAAGGTTTGGGACGCCTTACTAACCATTCCGTTTGGCAAAACCACATCTTATCTCCAGCTTTCAAAACGATTAGGCGATGTAAAAGCAATCAGAGCTGTTGCTAACGCTAATGGTAAAAACCCATTATGGATTATAATACCATGTCATAGGGTTATTGGCACAGACGGAAGCCTAACAGGATACGCAGGAGGTTTACACCGCAAACAATGGTTGTTAGACCATGAAAGTCCGTATAAACAGCAATCTTTATTTTAATGTACAAAGTACTCTCTCAATTTTTAACACGTTTTGTTAAACCAGCAACCATATATAAATACGGTTTTAACTGGTCACCAATGTATAGGCGCACAACCGCTAGACTTACAGAAGTTAGCGATGATTTACACTATGTCAAAATACGCTTAAAGCTTAATTATAAAAATCGTAATTACGCTGGATCTATGTTTGGTGGTAGTATGCTATCTGCAACAGACCCTATTTACATGATACAACTTATTCAAATTTTAGGTGACGACTATGTCGTTTGGGATAAAGCAGTTACTGCTAAATATAAACGTCCTGGTAAAAGCACGATTTATGGTGAGTTTGTTTTTACTAAAGAAGAAATTGAAGCCTTAAAAAATCAATTAAAAACAGAACAACAAGTTGATATTATCAAAACAATGCAATTGGTAAATACCAAAGCTGAAGTTATTGCAGAATTTTCCAAAACGCTATACATCGCGCAAAAAGCATACTACAAGAAAAAGCTTGCGCTAAGACTTAGCAAATAATAAATTTTGATTCATAATTTTATTATATTTAAAATCTAAACTAATAAAATAAATGAAATTCTTAAAAAAGCTTCTTAAAGTGCTTGTAGTTCTTTTTGGATTACTAATCGCAACCCTTTACATAACAGACACAGACTACTTAATTAAAGCTGTACGTACCATTTACATGCGTGGTTATACAACCGCCTTTTTAGATGACTACAAAAAATTTGATAACCAAGAGGTAAAAAATGGAACACCTCAACCTTGGCCTAATCATATTAACTACAATACAGTAACAGAAACCGAAACATTGCAAAAAGCCAATAAAGATTGGGGAACAATAGCATACGTTATTATAAAAAACGATAGTATCTGGTTTGAAAACTACTATGATGGTTACAACAAAGACTCTAAATCTAACTCGTTTTCTATGGCTAAAAGTTATGTCTCTGGGCTTATGGGAAAAGCGATAATGGAAGGTTACATTAAAAGTTTAGATCAGCCAGTTTGTGACTTTTTACCAGCATTTTGTAATGGCGAAGCAGCAAAAATGACTGTTGGAGATTTGTCTAGCATGTCCTCTGGCACCAATTGGGATGAAGCATACTACTCGCCTTTATCTATTACTACACGTGCTTATTTTGACGATGACTTAGCTAAAGTTATGAATGGTTTAAAAGTTGTAGACCAACCTGGTCAAGCTTTTAAATATGCTAGTGGAGACACACAAATGTTAGCAATGGTTATTGAAAAAGCAACAGGTAAAAAAATGTACGATTATTTAACCGAAAGCTTTTGGAAACCATTAGGTAGTGAAAACGAAACCTTATGGCAAGTCGATAGTGAAACACACGATTTAGTAAAAGCCTATTGCTGTATAGCTAGTAACGCTAAAGATTTTGCAAGATTTGGTAAACTATACAAAGACCATGGAAAATGGAATGGACAACAAGTTCTAGATTCTGCTTTTGTTGCTAAATCCTTAAAACCTCGTTTTACAGCTAGTCCAGAATATGGCTATGGTTGGTGGTTAAAAAACCAAATTGGTAAAGACTTTTTCATGATGCGTGGACATTTAGGACAATATGTAATTGTACAACCAGAAGACAATGTTATAATTGTACGATTAGGACATCAAAAATCTCCAGATGCTGGTGTTGGTGTATTTACTAATGATATTGCCTTATACATTGATGAAGCTTATAAAATGCTAAATATGAAACCTTGATATTTTGTTATTTAACATAGTGTTAGTTAATACGCTTTTAATTTATTCATTTTTTTGAGTAAACTAATCAACCATGAAAAAACTAATTTTTACATTTTATGTACTCTTATTGTGTAACAGTACGTATGCACAAGACTCATTAAATATTGACTTTGAAATCCTGAAAGAGAAAGAGGCTGTTGGATGGTCTTCCTTTGGAAACAAAGAATATAATATTGTTTATGACACAGCAATTTCTCAAAACGGAGTAACATCTGCATCTATAGAGGGTAATGGTAATACTGATGAGTTTCGAGTTTTAACATATACTATTCCTGCTGATTTTGGAGGAAAAAAAATAAAGCTAACTGGCTATTTAAAAACTGAAAACATAGTTAATGGTTGGGCTGGTTTATGGATGCGAATTGATCCAGATATAAGTATTGATAACATGGAATCAAGAAAGGTCCAAGGTACCACAGATTGGAAAAAATACGAAGTAGAATTAGAGACTAATAACAATGCAACATCTATTTCCTTTGGTGGTTTAATAGTTGGAACAGGAAAAATATGGGTAGATAATTTTAATATAACAGTTGATGGTAAACCACTGGATCAAGCTCCTGAGAAAGAATTGGACAAAGAATTTGATAAAGGTTCTAAAATCTCAATAGATTTATCTCAAAAAAACCAAATAGAAAATTTAACGCTTCTGGGACGAATTTGGGGTTTCTTAAAATACTACCATCCAGAAGTTGGAAAAGGAAATTTTAATTGGGATTACGAATTATTTAGAATATTACCAGATTATCAAAAAGCTAAATCTAATACAGATCGAGATAAAATCCTTAGTAATTGGATAGATAATTTAGGAACTGTAAAAATCTGTAAAAAATGTAAACCATTAGACGAAAATGCTGTTTTAAAACCTAATTTAAGTTGGATTACAGATGGTAATTTATCTAAAGATTTAAGTGGCAAACTACAGTTTATCACCCAAAATAGACACCAAGGAAACCATTATTATATTGATATGGTTCGCGGTGTTGGAAATCCAGAGTTTAAAAATGAAAATCCCTATGCTAACATGCCATATCCAGATGATGGTTTTAGATTATTATCGGTTTATAAATACTGGAATATGATTAATTATTTTTTTCCTTATAAACATATAATGGATAAAGACTGGAATGAAAGTTTAAAAGAAAATATTCCACCATTTATAAATGCTAAAAACGAATTAGAATATGAATTAGCAGCTTTAAAGATGATTGCAGACATTAAAGACACTCATGCTAATCTTTGGGGAGGACAAGATAAAATTAACGAAATACTTGGTGACAACTATCCAAATTTCCATGTTTCATTTATTGAAAACAAGCTGGTTATAGACAACTTTTATAACGAAGACAATGCTAAAAACGGTTTGAAAATAGGAGATATTATTACGCGTATTAACGGAAAAAAAGTTGAAGACATTGTTAGAGATAATCACGATTTTTATCCAGCTTCAAATCAACCAACACGCTTAAGAGATTTCAGTTTTAATTTATTACGCACAACAAGTGACAGCATAAGCATTGAAATAGAAAACAACGGAAACAAATTAATTAAAGCAATACCTGTCTATAACAAAAAAGACATAGCTGGTTTTTACAAATGGTATACTAAAGATGAAAATATTAGTAGTTTTAAGCTACTTAAAAACAATATTGGTTACGTTTCTCTTAAAAACATTAAAAACAAAGACGTGGACAAAATAAAAAAAGAATTTAAAGACACCAAAGGGATTATTATAGACATTAGAAACTACCCATCAGCCTTTATGCCTTTTACACTTGGTAGCTTTTTTACTTCATCTAAAACACCTTTTGTGAAATTTACGACAGGTAATATAGATTATCCAGGAGAATTCACGTTTGGTGACAATTTATACATTCCTTCAAAAAGAAAAACATATCAAGGTAAAGTAATAGTATTAGTAAACGAAATATCTCAGAGCGCAGCTGAATATACAGCTATGGCATTTAGAGCAGGAGATAATGTTTCTATAATAGGTAGCACAACAGCTGGAGCAGATGGTAATGTATCTACAATTTATCTTCCAGGAGGATTAAGAACTATGATTTCTGGAATTGGCGTATATTATCCTGATGGTACTCCAACCCAACGTGTTGGAATCGTACCAGATATTGAGGTAAAACCAACGATTAAAGGACTAATAGAAGGACGTGATGAATTGATTGAAAAAGCAATAGAAATCATTGATGACGCTAAAATTATACCAATAAACGCTAAAGATTGACCACTAATGATAACCAAACTCAACCTTGAAAACATCTTATTTCTAGACATAGAAACCGTTCCGGAAACACAACATTTTTCTGATTTAGACAAAACTAAGCAAGATCTTTGGGACGCTAAATCACGTTACCAACGCAAGGAAGAGTTTACAGCAGAAGCGTTTTACGATCGTGCTGGTATTTGGGCTGAGTTTGGAAAAATAGTATGTATTTCGGTTGGATACTTTACCATTAAAGGCGACACACGCTTGTTTAGAACAACATCCTTTTATGGAGAAGAACGTAAACTTTTAGTCGAATTTAAAAACCTTTTAATTTCTCATTTTAGTCAAACAAAGCATTTACTTTGTGCACATAACGGTAAGGAGTTTGACTTTCCATACATCGCTAGACGTATGATTATTCATAACATAGAATTACCTCATAAATTAAATCTTTTTGGTAAAAAACCTTGGGAAATTCCGCACTTAGACACCATGGAATTATGGAAGTTTGGTGACTACAAAACGTATACATCATTAAAGTTAATGACTAACGTTTTGGGCATTCCTAGTCCAAAAGATGATATTGATGGTAGCGAAGTTTATAAAACTTACTATGAAGACAATGACATTGATCGTATTATTATTTATTGCGAAAAAGACACCATTGCAGTAGCACAAATATTTTTACGTTTACGTGGCGACTCCATTCTTACTGATGATGAAATCATTCATATTTAAATAAAAACAAGGGTATTACATAAATAAAAAGCCTCAACTTACGTTGAGGCTTTTAGCAATAAAAAAATGATTGATTAATTAAGACTAATTGTTATTGCTTTATAAATTTTCTTGTTTCAATAGTATCATTTACTTCAAATTGTATTAGATATAATCCAGCTTCAAGCTTACTTACATTAATACCGTTTGATGTTGTAACACCTTTAACGACTTGTTGTCCTATCATGTTAATTACCGTAAATGGTAAATCCTCTATATTAGTTTTAACAAATAAGGCATCACCTTTTACTGGGTTTGGATATACAGCAATTTCTACTCCTAGATGTTGTACAAACCCTTCGTTAGATGTTCTTGCTGTTCCGCAAGCACCTAGATTAGTCCATCCACTTGCTGTTCTTTCATATAAATTACCTAAATAGGTTACTTGGTCTCCAACTGAGTAAGATTGGCTACCATTATATTCTGCAACTCCTGCACACTTATCTGCAGATCCATTGGTTAAACTTATAGCGTCTACTGCCATATCACCTTGCCAAGTTGTACCTGTTGTCCCATCAAATCTTAATCTTACTGAATTTCCTGAGTAAGAGGACAAATCTACATTTGCATCTAACCAAGAATTACCTTGATTACCAGATCGCGTCCAAATTGTTGACCAAGTTGATCCATTGTTAGTACTAATAGCTAAACTTAAACTTCCCATTGCAGATGTACCATACATATGATATTTAAAGCTAAAGTTTCCGTTATTAATTCCAGATAAATTAAAACAAGGCGATACTAATAAGGCACGTTTAGTAGAATAATTTGGTGCTGAAGACTCCATGAATACATATTGAGATCCTTCACTTGCGCTAGATGGTCCAGTGTTACTTGACGGAGTAGACCCACTTCTTCTAGTCCAATTAAAGTCGTCACCACTACCTTGTGTCCAAGCGCCAAAACCTGATTCAAAACCTTCGTTATAAGGAAAAGAAGAAATTGCTCCAGAACAACCAGTAGTACTTGCTGGACTTACTACAATACTTCTAGAGACTTGGTTTGCTGCATTACCTGCTGCATCACTAACATTATAGTTTCTTGTATACGTTCCTGCTGTATTAGTATTAACTGTTCCTGAAATTACAATACTAGAAGTAAGGTTTCCATCAACATTATCCGTTGCTGTAGCACCTTGTTCTGTATATGTATCACCAACGGTTAAGTTAATCGTAGATCCTCCAATTAAACTAATAACTGGTTTAACAGTATCTGCAGCTCCAACCGTTAAATTAATAGTGTAATCTTCCACTTCTCCATAAGAAAAAGTTTCACAAGATGTAGGCACTGCATTATATTTCATAGATACTCTTAACCTAGTGCTACCTGTAACAGCACTACTTGGCACTGTAAAGCTTCCTGTTGCTGGAGTTGCTGTTGATGCAGCTTTAGAGAAAATTTGTTCTCCTGAATCTGTAAAATCACCATCGTTATTATAGTCAATCCAAGCTGCATAACCCTCTGCATAAGTGGTTCCTGTCCAAGTTGGTGTAATTGTAATAGTATTAGAAGATCCTTTAGTTAAATTAGTTGTTATGCTAGTAAAATCTGAATATAATTGTGCTCCTGAGGCATTGTTAATAGACCCTACCTGAACACGACTAATATACTCGTCACTAACACTATTCCCTTGCGAAGCACAATATTGCGTACCTGTTGTGCAAGGTGTACATGCAGAACCACCACAATCAACTCCTGTTTCGTCTCCATTTTGAACACCATCTGTACAAGTTGGTGTAGTTCCACCTCCTCCACACTTATCAGATAATCCTAAAGCTGCACGAGGTCCACCACTAAGTAACGTTGCTCGCATACGCGCTTTTTGTCCTTGTGTAAATAAATTCATACAAGAGTCATTAGTGTAATCCATATAGTTTTGCACCATATCTGTAGATCCACAAGAGACTTGTCCTACTGGACATCCACCATTTGATGTTTGATGTGTAGGTGTATCACTTACAAAATCATTACCACAATTAGCATCTCCCCAAATATGACGTAAATTTAAAAAGTGACCTACTTCGTGTGTTGTTGTTCTTCCACCATCAAAAGGCGCACTAACATTACCTACTCTACCAAAGTAATTGTAACCCATTACAACACCATCTGTTGCTGCGCTACCACCAGGAAATTGAGCATAACCTAAAATAGTATTTCCTCCACTTGTCATTTGTGGTACAATCCACATGTTTAAATACACACTAGTATTCCATGGGTTAACACCTCCAGTTGACGTTCTCTTCATATCATCAGACGTTCCCCAATCTTGACGTGTCACTTGTTTTCTAGTAATACCTGTTGTTGTATTTCCGTTTGGATCAATGGTTGTTAAACAAAACTGAATTTCAGAATCAGCTGCCTGTGACCACGTATTATCTGCATCAGGATTAGTACGTCTAAAATCTTCGTTTAAAACATCTAATTGTGACTGGATTTGAGCTACACTAATGTTTTCGGTACTGTTTCTATACAAAACATGCACTACGACTGGTATAGTAATTATGCTTCCATCAATTCTCGCATTTTGGGATTGTGCAACACGTTGTTGCGTAAAAGCTTCGATCTGATCCATCCTTTGCTCTAGGGTTGGATCTAATTGTTTTCTGTATTCTAAGTTCTCCATTGTTGAACAATTTCTATCTTGCTGAGCAAAAACAGAAAGCGTTAACAAAAAACTTAATAATGATAAAGTAATTGTTTTTTTCATATTAATTATTTAATAGATTATTATAATTATTAATGATTTGTTACGTAAATTATTAAAACTTTAACAATAAATCATTTTTAACCATTTGTTTTTCGATTAAAAACAACGTATTAAAAAACATTCGCTTTTAAGTGTGGTTTAACCCACAATCATTTGAAAGAAATTAATTACTTTTACCCTATATGAGCGAGATTTTACTTAAAACAGAAGGTCTAACAATTGACGTAAAAAATGGATCTGACTACAAGACCATTATTAATAACATTTCATACCATATTAATACTAACGAAATTGTTGGTGTAGTAGGAGAATCTGGTTCTGGTAAATCCGTATCGTCTTTAGCTATTTTAGGGTTGCTATCTAAAGCTATTTTTAAAATAACTTCAGGAAGTATAATTTTTGAAAATAAAGACTTAACAACTTTAAGTAATAAAAATCTGCAAACCATAAGAGGTGCTAAAATTGGAATGATTTTTCAGGAACCAATGAGCTCTTTAAATCCATCTATGACATGCGGTAAGCAAGTTGAAGAGGTCTTACATCAACACACTTCTTTAACTAAAAAACAAATTAAGGCAGAAACACTAGTATTACTCGAAAAAGTAAAACTTCCAAATCCTGAACGCGTTTATCAAGCTTATCCTCACGAAATTTCTGGTGGACAAAAACAACGTGTCATGATTGCTATGGCAATTGCATGTAAACCTCAACTACTTATTGCTGACGAGCCAACCACAGCTTTAGATGTGACGGTTCAAAAAGAAATAATTAGTCTATTAAAAGAGCTACAAACCGAAACTAAAATGAGTATTATTTTTATTACTCACGATTTAAGTTTAATATCAGAAATTGCAGACCGAGTGCTTGTTATGTATAAAGGTCAAATTGTAGAGCAAAATACTGCTAACACAATTTTTAACAAGCCAAAAGACAATTATACTAAAGCGCTTATTAAATCTAGACCATCATTAGATGTTAGACTTAAAACACTACCAACAATAGCTGATGTATTAAAAAATGAAGTTTCGGAAGTAGTCGTGACTAGCGCTATGCGTCAAATTCAGCATAAAAAAATATATGCTAAATCACCATTATTAGAAGTTAAAAATCTTGAAAAAGAATATATTTCTAAATCAGGTTTTTTTGCTAAAGCAGAAACATTTAAAGCAGTTAATAACGTTAGTTTTAATTTGTACGAAGGTGAAACTTTAGGACTAGTAGGCGAATCCGGCTGTGGTAAATCTACCTTAGGAAACGCCATCCTACTACTAGATAAAGCCACTAAAGGTCAAATTTTATATAAAGGCAAAGACATTACCAATTTAACTAAAGCTGAAACAATAGCTATTAGGAAAGATATTCAAATCATTTTTCAAGATCCTTACGCCTCACTAAACCCAAGGCTAACTATTGGTAATGCTATCATGGAACCTATGAAAGTGCATAATTTATATACTAATGATACTGAAAGAAAAGCAAAAACTTTAGAGATATTAAATCGTGTTGGACTAGATGACACTGCCTATAATAGATATCCACATGAGTTTTCTGGAGGACAAAGACAACGTATAGGAATAGCGCGTACTATTGCATTACAGCCTAAATTAATTGTTTGCGACGAGTCTGTGTCTGCTTTAGACATATCTGTACAAGCACAAGTTTTAAATTTATTAAATGAACTAAAAGAAAAGTTTGGTTTTACCTACATTTTTATTTCTCACGATTTAGCAGTAGTAAAATACATGAGCGATCAACTTTTAGTAATGAATAAGGGTAAAATAGAAGAATTAGCTGATGCTGATATAATATACAACACACCTCAAAAAGCCTATACAAAAAAGCTAATTGCTGCCATCCCAAAGGGACTATAGCATAAATACTTTTTTGGTTAAATAGAAAACGCTGCTAATAAAATTAACAGCATTTTTAAATCCTTTTCTTAAATTCTTAAAAAACATAGTAGGTCAAGTTTTTGATAAATTTGAAACAAAAAAGTATTAAAAATAGATTAAGTCATGGTAGACTTGGGTTATTTCTAATGGTTAGGTTTGGGATTGTAAACATACAACCTCTTTTCATGATAATCAGACAAAAAGCATTATTATTCGATGAAATACAGTTAATTTTAACATTTAGTGTGTTTACTAGACCTTTTTACTTTGTTTTTTTAGCTTGTTTAGTAGTCAAAACACCTCTAGTAGGATAGTAACTTCTACCGTAATTAGAACGTCTATCCTCACCTAATCTAGCTGCCACTTGGTTAGTCATTTTAATTACAAACACCTCCTCAGCATTTGGAAACGACAAATCGCGTCCATCTGCATCTATTTTTTGACCTTTAGACGTATGATTTCTCTTTCTAGCTAAATAATCTTCTGTGTCATATAACTCATTATAACAATGGATTAATTCATGAGATAATAAGGATACAGGAGAATTGTATCCTTTATTGCGTTTAAACCATCTTTTTTTATGATTTTTCCTAAAAATAACACCATGTGTATCGTAAAACATAATGGTGTTATATTTAGGGCTGTAAGCATTTTTTTGACCTGAAACAATTGTTATATTATTATCTACGTCTTGAATTAATACATCAATAACATCAACATTATGTGTTTGATTGTCCTCTTTAAAAGTTATGGTAAGCGCACTACTTTTTACTAAAAAATCCAAAGCAATGGTCACATTTTTTAAAAACCGATCTTCAATTATATCATGATTTCTATCTAATACATAATGATAGTCTACAAACTGATTACTTAAGGTCTTAATACGCATTATTATATATCCATTTCTGGGATATCCCCTTCAATAATCAAATGACCTTCAGTAGCTTTTTGAATTTGATCTACAGTAACTCCTGGTGCACGTTCTAATAGTTTAAAACCGCTATCTGTAACTTCAATAACAGCTAAGTTGGTAACAATTTTTTTAACACAACCAACACCTGTCAAAGGAAGACTGCACTTTTTAAGCAGCTTAGATTCGCCTGCTCTGTTGGTATGCATCATTGCCACAATAATATTTTCTGCACTAGCTACAAGATCCATAGCTCCACCCATACCTTTAACCATTTTACCTGGTATTTTCCAATTGGCAATATCACCATCTTCCGACACTTCCATAGCACCTAAAATAGTTAAATCAACATGTTGTCCTCTAATCATAGAGAAGCTCATCGCTGAATCAAAAAAGCTAGCTCCTGGTAAGGTCGTAATGGTTTGTTTTCCTGCATTAATAATGTCTGCATCTTCTTCTCCATCAAAAGGAAAAGGTCCCATACCTAAAACACCATTTTCAGATTGAAATTCTACTTCAATATCCTCACGTACATAATTGGCAACTAACGTTGGAATACCAATTCCTAAATTAACATAGTAGCCATCTTGTACTTCTTTAGCTATTCGCTTTGCTATTCCTGTTTTATCTAACATAATGTATGTCTTTAACTTCTTTGTCTAACTGTTCTTTGCTCAATTCTTTTCTCATATTTTTCACCCTGAAAAATACGTTGTACAAATATACCTGGAATGTGTATTTGATTAGGATCTAAATCACCAACCGGAACCAACTCTTCCACCTCAGCAACAGTAATTTTAGCTGCTCCAGCCATGCACGGATTAAAGTTTCTAGCTGTACCTTTAAAGATTAAATTTCCGGCTGCATCACCTTTCCATGCTTTTACAAAAGCAAAGTCTGCTTTAAAAGCGTGTTCTAGCACATACATTTTACCATCAAATTCTCTAGTTTCTTTTCCTATTGCTACTTCTGTACCAAAGCCTGCTGGAGTAAAAATAGCTGGAAATCCTGCTTGAGCAGCACGACAACGTTCGGCTAAAGTCCCTTGCGGAATTAGCTCTACATCTAATTCGCCAGACAACATTTGTCTTTCAAACTCGTCATTTTCTCCAACGTAAGAAGAAATCATTTTTTTTATTTGCTTTTTTTGAAGTAGTAAACCTAAACCAAAGTCATCAACACCTGCATTATTTGAAATACAAGTTACACCTTTAACATTACGCTTTACCAGCTCTGCAATAGCATTTTCCGGAATACCGCTAAGACCAAAACCACCTAACATAAAGGTCATATTATCTTGCACACCATCTAAGGCATCTGAAACTGAATTAACTGTTTTTAGAATCATTATTTTCTAATTTTTTGTGGTTTAAATTTAATAAATAAAAAAGCCATTCTGAAGAGAATGGCTTTTAATTTTTAAGTTACATTTCTAACTCATCTGGGACTTCGTCATCTAATAAGTCTAACCCTTGCGAATTTCCTCCATCTGGAACATACCCTTCGCAGTCTACAGCAATTGATAAGTCCGAAGGACGCTCAAAATTTGCTTCAGAAACGTCTAGTGTTTCATCTTCGTAACAACTTTTCATGTACATTCCCCAAATTGGTAATGCCATAGCTGCTCCTTGTCCATAAGTAATGCTTTTAAAATGCACAGCTCTATCTTCTGCACCAACCCATACACCAGTAACTAGATTAGGTACCATTCCCATAAACCAACCATCTGACTGGTTTTGAGTAGTTCCTGTTTTTCCTGCTATTGGATTTTTAAACTCATAAGGGTAACCTGTTATAATTTCTGGGTACACTCCTGTTTTAGGCATCCATGTTCTGCGTAGTCTTGATCCTGATCCAGATTGTGTAACACCTTCCATTAACTTAACGGTTACATATGCTGTTTCTTCACTTAAAACATCTTTTGTTTCTGGTACAAATTGGTATAATACCGTATCATTTTTATCTACAATTGTGGTTACCATAACCGGTTTTGTATAAACCCCTTGGTTAGCAAAAGCGGAATATGCGCCTACCATTTCATATACACTTATATCTGGTGTACCTAATGCAATAGAAGGCACTAATGGTATGTCTGATGTTATTCCTAAATTTTTAGCTAATTCGGCTACTGGTTGTGGACCAACCTTATCCATTAATCTAGCAGTAATTGTGTTTACAGAGTTTGCTAATGCTTCTTTTAATGTTAACTCACCATTATAATTTCCGCCATCATTTGTAGGTGCCCAAGGCTCTGGGTTTCCATATTTATTAGCCTCAATAGTTAAAGGAGCCAATGGTAGCTTATCGCAAGGCGACATATGCAATTGATTAATTGCTGTAGCATAAACAAAAGGTTTAAAAGTAGAACCTACCTGACGTTTACCTTGTTTTACGTGATCGTATTGAAAATGTCTATAATTCATACCACCAACCCATGCTTTAACATGACCAGTTTGTGGATCCATACTCATCATTCCTGGGTGTAGGAAAGACTTGTAATAACGCATAGAGTCAATAGGCTTCATTATGGTATCAAATTCTCCTGGACTACCATCTTTTTCCCATTTAAAAAGGGTCATTTGAGCTGGCTTATAAAAAGACGCTCTAATTTCTTTATCATTTTTACCAGCATTTTTTAAGATTCTCCAACGCTCACCACGTTTCATTGCTGTATTTAATAACTTATCAACTTCATCTGAAGATAAATCTAAAAAAGGAGCAGTTTTATTTCGCTCTGGTGTATTTTGATTAAAAAACTCTGCCTGAAGTCTTGGCATATGTCTAGCAACTGCTAACTCAGCATATTTTTGCATACGCGAATCTATAGTTGTATAGATTTTTAAACCATCATTATACAAACTATACTTAGAGCCATCTGCTTTTCTGTTTTTTGGATCTGCAATCCATTCTTTCATAAATTCTGTTAGATAACCTCTAAAATAAGTTGCAGATCCTGAACTATGACTATCAGGTGTATAATTTATACCTAAATCTGTTTTTTGAAGCAAATCTTTTTCAACATCTGTGATATAACCATATTTAGCCATTTGATCAAACACGGTATTTCTACGTTGTTTGGTCCTAATAGCACGTTGCCCTTTATCTTTAAGTGGATTAAAAAGTGATGGATTTTTAAGCATCCCAACAATCATTGCAGACTCTTTAAGTGTTAACTCTTTAGGCTCTTTACCTCCAAAATAAATCCTTGAAGCTGAGCGAATCCCATCTGCATTATTGTCAAAATCCACAATGTTAAGATATTGCGCTACAATTTCTTCTTTGGTATATTGACGCTCTAATCTTATAGCTATAATCCATTCTTTAAATTTTTGAAGGACTCTTTTTACTTTATTGCTAGAGGCTCTTTTTGTAAATAGTTGCTTAGCCAATTGTTGCGTAATTGTACTTGCTCCTCCACTTCCAGGCTTTAAAACTGCACGTAAAGTACCACGACCATCAATACCAGAATGTTCCATATACCTTACATCTTCTGTTGCAATTAATGCTTGTACTAAATGCTCTGGTAACTCGTCAAAACTAACTGGTGTTCTATTATCACGAAAATAAAAATTACCTAATGTTTTTCCGTCAGATGAAATAATTTCTGTAGCTAAGTTTGTTTTTGGATTTTCTAATTGTGTGTGATCTGGCATTTCGCCTAACACTCCCCAAGATGCTAGTAGAAACAATAACACTACTGATAATAAACCTCCTAAAAACAGCATCCAAAACCATCTAATATACTTATCAAAGTTTGTTGCTTCTGCTTTTTTTGTTTTTGCCATATCTATCTGACTTGATTATTCTGTTTTTTCTATTCTAAATCCTACGTCTGTAATACCTTCTAGATTAACGATACCATTAACTTGACCACTACCTCTCATAGCTTGTTGCACATTAACATTATACGTGCCACTTTCGTTAAAAATAACGCCTTTTTTGTACCACAATTTATTTTCTTTTACGGACGATAACCCTTCACCTAACCACTCACCATTTTTTTTAGTCATATCGTACTCTAAAGTATCTGTTAAAGTTTTTCCGTGAGGAAAATTCATTTCGACGATTAAATACAAATTACTAAATTTATAATCATTTGTATTTCTAACATTAACAAATAAATTATAAGGATTGATAGAGTCTGGCGCGTTTATTTTAAAATTAACTACATCTTTTTTGTTCCAAGATGTTGAAACACTTTTATACTGATCAAACACCGCTTTATCATCGCATGACGATAACAATACTAGCAATAAGACAACTACAATTTTACTTATTTTCATTAGTTGGATTGTTATTGTTTTCAGGTCTTTTTTTGTTTGGCTTACGTTTTGGCCTAGGTTTAGGTTTTGGCTTAGCACTATTTGCCTGACTTTTATTTGGTTGGTTTTTATTTGGTTGCGCTTTGCTATTAGCCTGATTTTTATTATTTGTATTAACCCTTTTGTTAGGTTTAGCTTTTTTGTTATCGGTAGTTTTAACCTCAGCTTTGTTATGAACAGGCTTTTTGTTTCTACTTCTATTGTTTTTACGTTTTTTATTGCCTTTTGGACTATCAAAACGTGTTAGGCTATCTTGACCTACAACGTTTTCAAACTCTGTTTTAGTATCTACAACTAGATCTACAGCATACTCTTCAAGGCTTGCCACCTTTTCTCTTTTTTTATTTATTGCAATAATTTCTCTAGCTTGATCTGTAGTAATTAAGTGCCAATTCATCCATTCTCCTTCATAGGCATACCACATATGTCCTTTAAAAATGTCTGTTTTTTGACACACAGCAGTTCCTTTTTCTGTGTATAATTTAGTATCTGGTTTTGGAAATGCCTTTAAGGCGTCTAAGTACGAATCCAACTCGTAATTTAAACAACACTTAAGCTTACCGCATTGACCTGCTAATTTTTGAGGGTTTAGTGATAATTGTTGGTAACGTGCAGCACTTGTGCTTACAGACCTAAAATCTGTTAACCAAGTAGAACAACATAACTCACGACCACAAGAGCCTATACCACCAAGTCTAGAGGCTTCCTGACGGAAACCGACTTGTTTCATTTCGATACGTATTCTAAACTCTCTGGCATATATTTTAATAAGCTCTCTAAAATCTACGCGCTCTTCAGCTGTGTAATAAAATGTTGCTTTACTACTATCACCTTGAAACTCGATATCAGAGATTTTCATGGATAGTTTTAAATCGATAGCAAATTGACGTGCTTTAACCTTCATAGGTTCTTCTTTATCACGTGCTTCGCTCCAGATATCTATATCTTTTTGAGAGGCTTTACGGTATATTTTAAGAATATCGTTTTTAGTATCTATTTTTTTACGTTTGATTTGAACGCGAACTAATTCTCCCGTAAGGGTAACCATACCAATATCATGACCAGATTGTGCTTGAGTAGCAACAATGTCTCCAATACTTAGTGTTAAATTTTCTGAATTATGATAATAATGTTTACGTCCGTTTTTAAATCTAACTTCAACCCAATCAAACGGTTTTTCGCCATTTGGGACAGACATATTTGCTAACCAATCAAACACGGTTAATTTATTGCAACTATCTGTACCACATGTTCCGTTATTTTTGCAACCTTTTGGTTGTCCGTCTTTTCCTGTAGCGCAACTTTGACAAGCCATACTATTTATATGTATATATTGAATCTTAAGGTGTTAACCCAAAGATGAAGATTAATAATTAGTTGTTTCCGCGAAAGCGCATACCAACTCTTGTTAATGTGTAAAGATAAGATTATTTAGGTGACTTTAAAATATAAAAAAAGCGCAGTAAAATTTACCACGCTTTTTGCAATATTAAAATAGTGTTTTTTACTTTTTAAAAGTTTCAAATATATTACGTAAATCTTTTTTATATGGTAAATGATCTGCACGACCTTTTTTAAAGATATCGTTACTATTACCTTGTCCTTTTCTTAGTTCTTTTTGCTCTTCAAATGGTAACGCATGTATTTCTTTACAAGCTGTAGAACAGCAATTATCCATTTCGGTCTTACAATCTTCACATTGTATAAAAAGTAAGTGACAGGCATCATTAGCACAATTTACATGTGTATCACATGAGGTACCACATTGGTGGCATTTTGCAATCACGTCATCACTAATTTTTTCTGATCGACGCTCGTCAAATACAAAGTTTTTTCCTATAAATTTATTGTCTATCCCTTCTTCATTAACCTGTCTGGTGTATTCAATAATACCACCTTCTAGTTGATAGACATTTTTAAATCCTTTATGTTTGTAGTAAGCACTTGCTTTTTCGCAACGGATACCTCCTGTACAATACATTAGTAGGTTTTTTTCTTCTTTATGCTCGCGTAAATCTGCTTCGATTATATCTAAAGATTCTCTAAAAGTATCTACATCTGGAGTTACTGCACCATCAAAATGCCCAATTTCACTTTCATAATGGTTACGCATATCTACACATACTGTGTTTGGATTTGCTAACATGTCATTAAACTCTTTAGCGGATAAGTGTACACCTTTATTGGTGACATCAAAAGTAGCGTCGTTTAATCCGTCTGCTACTATTTTGTCACGAACTTTAACTTTTAGCTTTAAAAAAGACATGTTGTCCTGTTCTACAGCTATATTTAATCTAACATCTTTTAAAAAATCGATGCTATCTAAATGGTTTTTAAAGGCGTCAAATTGATCTGCTGGTAATGATAGTTGTGCATTAATCCCTTCGGTAGCGACATAAATACGACCTAGGACGTCTAAACTATCCCATTTAATAAATAATTGGTCTCTTAATTGTTGTGGATTGCTAATTTGAGCATACTGATAAAAAGATAACGTTAGACGGTCTTTTCCAGCTTTTTCTATAAGTTCTGCTCTTTCAATAGCGCTTAATTTGTTGTACAGTTGCATGCTATACTTAGTTTTAAGTGTTAATAAAAAGTTTTTGCAAAGGTATTATTTAAAATGAATTAGCCAATTTACATCCAAAAAAAAGTCCCTTGCGCTTTGCAAAGGACTTTTAATAGACTAACTCGTTAATAATTTTTTAATATTAATTAAAAAATGTTACGAGTTAACCTCCATCGGCTTTACAGTTACTATTAAGTAAAACAGCAACTGAAACGCCTAATGTTTTTGTAAATACTAGTCTTTTTAAATATCTCATACCTCTAATTATTAAAGGATTAACATTTTAAAAGCGGATTAAATTTTCTTTTTCATAGCATATTTTTTCCACTTCAATAAGTAGATGCAAAAACTTTAAAAAGGTTGCGTCATAAAATTAAAATTCGCTAAAAAAAGTAGTATTTTAGCATAGAATTTTTAATAAACTATTGACGATGAGTAAAGAAAACGAAGCAAAACTAAAAGCACTACAACTAACTTTAGACAAGTTAGATAAGGCTTACGGTAAAGGAACAGTAATGAAAATGAGTGATGCTGCAGTAGTGGATGTGGAAGCTATCCCTACAGGATCTTTAGGTTTAGATATTGCTTTAGGCGTTGGTGGCTACCCTAGAGGAAGAGTCATTGAAATATATGGACCAGAATCTTCTGGTAAGACTACTTTAACATTACACGCTATAGCAGAAGCGCAAAAAGCTGGTGGAATTGCTGCTTTTATTGATGCAGAACATGCTTTTGATAGATTTTATGCACAAAAATTAGGCGTAGATATTGACAACTTAATTATATCTCAGCCTGATAATGGTGAGCAAGCTTTAGAGATTGCTGACAATTTAATTAGATCTGGAGCAATTGATATAGTAGTAATTGACTCGGTTGCAGCTTTAACACCTAAAAGCGAAATTGAAGGTGAAATGGGAGACTCTAAAATGGGACTTCATGCAAGATTAATGTCTCAAGCACTAAGAAAATTAACTGCATCTATTAGTAAAACTAATTGTACTGTTATTTTTATTAACCAATTACGTGAAAAAATTGGTGTTATGTTTGGTAACCCAGAAACAACAACTGGTGGTAATGCTTTAAAGTTTTACGCTTCTGTTAGGTTGGATATTAGACGATCTACACAAATAAAAGATAGTAATGGAGAAGTACTTGGTAATAAAACCAGAGTTAAAGTAGTTAAAAACAAAGTAGCTCCACCTTTTAGAATGGCTGAATTTGACATTATGTATGGTGAAGGCGTAAGTAAAGTTGGAGAAATATTAGATGTAGCAGTTGAAAAAGAAATTGTCAAGAAAAGTGGTTCGTGGTTTAGCTATGAAGACACTAAACTTGGTCAAGGTCGAGACGCTGTTAAACTAATAATTAAAGATAATCCAGAATTATTTGAAGAGTTAGAACAGAAAATTAAACAAGCTATTAAAGACAGTCTTTAAAACAAAAAATCCCGATTTATCGGGATTTTTTTATTTTAAGACGCAACCTTTTAACTTATTAAGCATCTACACTTTAAACAACGTTAGTTTACACAAAACAATGAAGCCATTTTTTATTTGTTTAATAGCTCTTTTTGCTTTTTCTTGTAGTATTGAAGAAGAAGATAATACAAATAGCTACATAGCAGTTTTGCCTATTGCAAGTGTCTCTATGCCTCAATACTTTGAATATGGCGAAACTTATCAAATAGAAATAACTTACTTAGCTCCTACCAATTGTCATTATTTTAATGATATTTATTATGACCTAGAAGGAAACACAAGTCATGTTGCTATTTTAAATACAGTAGTAGATAACGGAAATTGCGAAACAACAAATCTAGAAGCCCAAACGTCTTTTAACTTTGAAGCAAATACTACTGGATTACATATCTTTAAATTCTGGCAAGGCGAAGATGAAGATGGACAAGATATGTACCTATTAATGGAAGTTACTGTTGAGTAAATAATTATTAACTAACACCTTGTTTAAATTTGAGTTTAGAACAACTCATACATAAATGTAAGTCTAATGATACTAAAGCGCAAAGCGAATTATACCAGCTTTTTTCAAGCAAATTATTCTCTGTTAGCTTAAAGTATTCAAGCTCCTATGCGCAAGCTGAAGATAATTTACAAGATGCATTTATAACCATTTTTGCAAAAATAAAACAATATAAAAACAAAGGTAGTTTTGAAGGTTGGTTAAAAAGAATAACCATTAATACCATAATGCAACGCTACAGAAGTCAAAAAGTTTTTGAAATAATTAATGAAGAAGCTATAATTGACGAAAGCATTGACATAGATGACGAGGATGTTGGGATAGATTTTTTACTGCAATGTATACAAGAGTTACCAGATAGGTATCGCTTGGTTTTTAATTTATATGTTTTAGACGGTTATTCGCATAAAGAAATTGCAGAAATGCTTGCAATAACAACAGGAACAACAAAATCAAATTTAGCTAGAGCTAGACAATTATTAAAAGAAAAAATAGTAGCCTATAAAACGGGACAAAAATCCCAATTGTTATAATGAGTAGTAAAAAGAATATAGATCGCCTATTTCAGGAAAAATTCAAGGATTTTGAAGCTAAACCCGACCCAAAGGTTTGGCAGAATATACATTCAAAATTAAAAGAAGAAGAGGAAGATAACAAACCTATTGCTATCCTTCCGTTATGGTTAAAATTAAGTGGTATTGCAGCCTCATTTGTCTTACTTTTAGTTTTAGGAAACAGCTTTTTTAGTAGTCCTTCTGCTGTAAATACACAAACAACAGTAGATAATCCAAGTCCAAATATCAACACCATAAAAAACAGCCCAACTTTAAATGAAAAGCAAAAGCTGGAACAAAATAAATCCAATATTAATGAAGCAACTACTGATGCATCAGAAACTATAAACAAAGACAACAGTACTATAATTACTAATAACCAAGACCCTAAAAACACGAAAATTAAAGTTAATAGCAAAAAAGACAACAAAGCTAATTTAACCCAACAGCAATCAGCTTCAAACTATACTAAGTCTTCTATTGCTACTAACACTATTCAGAACAACAATAAGGTAACAAACGGTAATTATACTATTCCAAAAAATAAATTCTCAGTTTCTTCAAACAAAACAGCAACAGATAATCAAACTAAACAATTACAAGAATCTGTAGTTAAAAACCAGGTGAATCCTATAAAACAACCTACTAATATTATAAACAAAGACAATATAATTAAAGCTATAACTCAAGAAAACATAGCAACAAACACTATTGTAAAGGATACTATACAACAGCAAAAACCATCTATTGAAGATGCACTTGCAAATAATAAAGCTATTGAAGACCTTATTGAAAAAGAAGAAGAAGAAGAAGAAGATGCTAATAACAGGTGGAATGTTTATGCTAACATTGCGCCTGTTTATTACAATGCATTTGGAGAAGGATCACATATAGATGAGCAGTTTAACAAAAACAATAAATCAGGAGAGGTTAATACAAGTTATGGCGTTAAAGTAGGTTATACTTTAAATGATAAATTAACTATTAGATCAGGTATTAATAAGTTAAATTTAAGCTACGACACAGACGACGTTATTGTATATCAAAACGTTAGTACCAATCCTAGTCCTAAAGAAATTAGAAACATAGATTTTAATCCAGAAAACAACCAATCAATCAATATTATAAGCAGTAATAGCTTGCTATTGGGTAACAACAACTCCAGTTTAATCAAAAATGTTGGGCTTAGTCAAAGAATATCTTATTACGAAGTCCCTGTAGAAATTGAATATGCTGTAGTTAATAATCAATTTAGCTTGAACCTAATTGGAGGTCTAAGTACATTTGTTTTGGATGATAATAAACTGGTTTCAGAATTTGATGGTTTTAAAATGGAGATTGGTAGCGCTAATAATATTAACAACTTAAGTTTTAGCGCCAATTTTGGTGTGGGTTTAAATTATAAATTTTCAGAATCTATAATTTTTAATTTTGAACCAACCTTTAAATATCAATTAAATGCATTTTCCAACACCTCTGGAAACTTCAATCCTTATATTATAGGAGTTTACACAGGGTTTAGTTATAGATTTTAAGTATTGATTTAGTTTTTAAGTGTCCCTTTAACTAGGGAATTAATACTGTAAGAGCTGCTCTGTGCCAAGAGCAGCTTTTTTTATGCGTTATAAATCTCTAATTGCTTTAAAATAACCTCTCTAGATTTTTTATTTAAAGATTTAGTATCGTCTATAGTCAAATCATTTGTGGGTATAAAATGGTGCACTTTAGCTCTTAATACTCCTGGTCCACCACTAAAAAAAGTATAAGAAAAACGTTTTTTATTATCTGCAAAAGTTATTGGCACAATAGGTGTTTTATGGTTTATCGCTAAACGGAAAGCACCATCTTTAAACTGGTCTAATATTATATCTTCTTCTGGGACTAACCCTTCAGGAAAAATACAAATGCTTAACCCTTGTTTAAGTCGTCTTTGCGCTCTTAAAAAAACTGCTTGCCTACTCTTAACGCTATTTCTATCCACTAATATGCATGTTCTTTTATAGAAAAATCCAAACAATGGTATTTTAGCCAGCTCAGCTTTTCCAACAAAAACAAAAGGATTTTTAACAGTAACCAACATTAACATAATATCTAGCATAGAGGTGTGATTACCTATAAACATATAGCTTTTGTTACGCTCCGGTTTTTGCAAATACTCTGTTTTAGTTGGCAATCCCATACCTATTAAAATAAATCTAGCCCAAATACGAGCTAATTTGAAAAAATAAGGATACCAAGATTCTTTTAAAATAGAAACAATCAATAACGGAAATAGTATTATAATTGGTATTGCTACTAATATGTAGAACCAAATACGATATAATACCCAAAAAATATACTTAAATACTATCATTTGCTGTCAAAACTAACTAAATTTATTGAGGTATTCTACTAAAAAAAGTACCTTTGCTTAATAGAATAGCTTAATAATTATGTCAAGAATACTTACAGGAATACAAAGTACAGGAACACCACATTTTGGTAATATAATGGGAGCATTGCGTCCTGCAATTGCATTAGCTAATGATGCAAAAAACGAGTCGTTTTTATTTATTGCAGACATGCACTCTTTAACTCAAATTAAAGATGCTGAGACACTTAGAAACAACACTTACTCTACAGCTGCTACATGGATGGCTTTAGGATTAGACATTGAAAAAACAGTGTTTTACAAACAAAGTGATATCCCACAAACTACTGAGTTGTCTTGGTATTTAAGTTGCTTTTTTCCGTTTCAACGTTTGACTTTAGCACATAGTTTTAAAGACAAAGCAGACCGTTTAGTGGATGTAAACGTTGGATTATTTACCTATCCAATGTTAATGGCAGCAGATATCTTATTGTATGATGCAGACATTATTCCTGTAGGAAAAGATCAATTGCAACATATAGAAATGACACGCGATGTGGCTTCTAGATTTCATGCTAAATTAGGCGAAACATTTGTTATACCTGAAGGGAAAATCCAAGAAAGCAACATGTTAATTCCTGGTACTGATGGTGCAAAAATGAGTAAGAGTAAAGGAAACACTATTAATATCTTTTTACCAGAAAAAAAATTACGCAAGCAAATTATGACTATTGAAACCGATAGTACAGCATTAGAAGACCCTAAAGATTGGTCAACTTGCAACTGTTTTGCTTTATATAAATTATTAGCTTCGGAGAGCGAAATTGAAACCATGAAAGCTAATTACGAAAACGGTAATTATGGTTATGGTCATGCTAAACAAGCATTATATGAGTTAATGTTAACTACTTTTAAAACGGAACGTGAACGTTACAACCATTATATGTCTAACTTACATGAAGTAGATGCTGCTTTAGAAAAAGGTGCCGAAAAAGCTAGAAAAATAGCTAATGATGTATTAGCAAGAGTTAGAGCAAAAGTTGGGTATTAATATAATATCTAAATAACCTCAAATAATTTTCCAGGAAGTGGTCTTACCACACCTTTTAATTCCATATTAAGTAATATGCCAGCTAGCTTATAGGTTGGCATATTACATTTAATAGCAATACTATCTAACAACGCCTTATTATTTTCTTTTAGGTAATTATACACAATCTTTTCGTCAGGATCTAACTCAATAAACAACTGCTTTTGTACAGGTGGTTTTTGTAAGTTTTCTAATTGCCAGTTTAAAATATAAGGCACATCTAAAGGTGTAGATAGCAAATGCGCTTTTTGTTGTTTAATTAGATTATTACAACCAATACTTTGACTATCTGTGACACGTCCAGGGACTGCAAACACATCTCTGTTATATGAGTTTGCAATATCTGCTGTAACCAGACTTCCGCCTTTTTCTGCAGATTCAATTACTATAGTCGCTTGACTAATTCCTGCTATAATGCGGTTTCTTTTTAAAAAATTATTACGATCAAAAGTATCACTACTCCAAAAGTCAGTAAAAAAGCCTCCATTATTTTCAACTTCTGCGACGTATTTTTTATGCACTTTAGGGTAAATTTGGTTTAAGCCATGTGCTAAACAACCAATAGTTTGTAATTTATTTTTAATGGCAGCTTTATGTGCTGTAATATCTGTACCATAAGCAAATCCCGAAATTATAATTGGTTTATATATGGCTAACTCTTCAATTAATTTTTCACAAAATGCAATACCTGATGTGGTGATTTTTCTAGCTCCAACAATACTAATAATATGTTTATTATTAAGGTTAATGTTTCCGCTATCAAACAAAACTATAGGACTATCAATGCAATGTTTTAGGTTTGATGGATACGTTGGGTCAGTAAAAACGTGATGTTTTATGTTTTCATCATTAATAAATTTTAGTTCTTTATCTGCTTCTTCAAAATGACTAGATTGATATAATTCACTTAAAATAATTTCGCCTATACCATCAATTTTTAAAAGGTTTTGTTTCTTTTCTTTAAACACAGCTTCTGCACTTCCGCAATGGTTAATTAGCTTTTTTGCGGTAGTATCTCCTATTTTAGAGACGTGTTGTAAGGCTAAAATATAGCGTAATTGGTCGTCATTCATTTTTTATTGCACTGATTTTGAAACTACAAGAAAAGAAATTTAAGTCTGTTAATAACTAATACGTACTAAATTTTATTGGTTTTTAAAATTTTCTAACTTTGTTACTATGCAATTAGAACATTACATAAGCGATTTATTATACAGATATGATTGTGTTACGGTTCCAGAATTTGGATCGTTTTTAACACAACGTAAATCTGCGCAAGTACACGATAGTACCAATGCCTTTTATCCTCCTAAAAAGCAATTGTCTTTTAACGAGCAAATACAAAATAACGACGGTTTATTGGTACGTTATATAGCAGATGTTGAAAAAATACCTTTTGAAACTGCTGCACAAAACCTATCTAAACGTGTTAAGTCTTTAAAGTCTTATTTAGTTGAAGGTGAAACGTTAAGTTTTGAAAACATTGGTGAGTTAATTTTAAATAATGAAGGTAAAATAGAATTTAATCCATCTTACCATTTAAATTATTTAACGGATGCTTTTGGTTTATCACAGTTTGTATCTCCTGCAGTAACTAGAGTTGTTTACAAAGAAGAAGCCGAAACCATTGAGCGTGTTATCCCAATTGCGGTAACACCAGAAAAACGTCAAAGTAAATCATACCTTAAGTATGCTGCTATTGCAGTTGTTGCTTTAGGCTTAGCTGGTTTTGGTTTTAATAACTACGTTAATACAGTAGCGCAACACAACCAAATTGCACAAGAAGAGGCAAACACGCAATTAGATAGCCAAATACAAGAAGCTACTTTTGTAATTAGCAACCCATTACCTGCTATTACTTTAAATGTAAATAAGCAAACAGGTAACTATCATATTGTTGCTGGTGCTTTTAGAGTCGAAGAAAACTCTGATAAAAAAGTTGCAGAATTACAAGAACAAGGTTTTAAAGCGCGTAAAATTGGTGCAAACCAATATGGTCTACATCAAGTAGCTTATGCAAGTTATACGTCCAGAGAAGAGGCTAATAACGCTTTAAACAGTATAAGAACAGAACAGAATAAAGATGCTTGGTTATTAATTAAGTCTTTGGACTAAAACTAAGCCATTAAGTATATTAAAAACCTCGTAAGTGCAAATTTACGAGGTTTTTTAATTCTTAATTTATTCTAAAATGCACTAACTAAATCTTAAAATCAGTTTACCTTTGCGCCTGAAAAGAAAAAATTATGATGAACGCAAGAACAGCTGAACACTCTAGAACCGTAATGACAGATTTAGTTTTACCAAGTGAAACTAATCCTTTAAATAACCTTTTTGGTGGCGAATTACTAGCTAGAATGGATCGTGCAGCAAGTATAAGCGCAAGACGACACTCTAGACGTATTGTTGTTACAGCATCTGTAAATCACGTAGCCTTTAACAAAGCAGTCCCTTTAGGAAGTGTAGTTACAGTTGAAGCTAAAGTATCTAGAGCCTTTAAAACCTCAATGGAAATATTTATTGATGTTTGGGTAGAAGACAGAGAGTCTGGAAATCGATCTAAAGCAAACGAAGCTATTTATACCTTTGTTGCAGTGGACGAAACTGGAACACCAGTTGCAATACCAGAATTAATCCCAGAAACTGACTTAGAAAAAGAACGTTTTGCTGCTGCCTTAAGACGTAAACAATTAAGTCTACTACTAGCAGGAAAAATTAAACCAAACGATGCTACAGAGCTTAAAGCTTTGTTTGAATAACATTAAATAAAAAACCCAATGCTTTGCATTGGGTTTTTGTTTTTACACGTTTTACATCTTATAAATCCATTCTGCTGGATCCACTGAAGCATCATTTTTATACAAACTAAACCATAAAAGTGTTTCGCCTTCACTATTAGTAAATACCTCTCCTATTTCTTGTTTAGTTACTATTTTATCACCTGTTTTAACGGATATTTTCTTTAAATTATGATACGCAGAGATGTAATTACCATGCTTTATTAAAACAGTAGGATTACCTCTTTTTTGAATTATAATTTTTAAAACTTCTCCTTTAAAAACAGATCTAACAATAGCATTTTGCTCTGTAGCAATACGCACACCACTACTGTTTATAGTTAGTGACGCATCTGTTGGATGACGTTGCACACCATATTTAACTTTAACCAAACCTTTTTCTACAGGCCAAACTAATTTACCTTTATTGCTTAAAAAATCTGCTGCTAATAGTTTTGCTTCAGGAGTTAATGCAAACGTACTAGACGCTTTAGTTGTTGTGGTTTTTGTACCAGCTTTTTTGTTAGAATTTGCAATAGCCTCTTTAATAATACGATCAATTTCGCGATCAACCTCTCTTGCTTCTTGTTGCTTTTCTTTAATCTGAGCAGTATACTTATTTAAATCTTTTTTAATAGAAGCCATGATGGTTTCATGCTGCTTCATGTCTTCCTCCAAAGCTTTTTGCACCTCTCTGTTTTCTGCTATTAACTTATCTTTAGCTGCTTTTTGCTTACCAAGTTCAAGGTTTAAATTTTGAAGTTTTAATGCTTTTTCTTTGATGTTTTCTCCTTGTTGCTTTTGATATTTAGAGTACTGATTCATGTACTGTAAACGCTTGTAAGCTTGTCTAAAATTGTTGGAAGACAATAAAAACATAACACGACTTTGGCTGCTTTTATTTTTATACGTATTCAATATTGTTTTAGCGTAATTGTCCTTTAAAATAACCAACTCATCACGTAATCCAGATATTTTTTTTTGGTTTACAGCAATTTCTCGGTTAATCAAATTAGCTTGTTGGTTGGTAACCTTAATCAAGTTACGTCTAACGCTTAATTTGTAATTTAAATCTTCAATTAGTGTTGTTTGGCTTTTTTGCTTGGACTGGTTTTGAAACAGTAAAGCATTGATTTGCTTTATTTGGTTTTTAATTTCAATACGTTTAGCCTCTAATTGATCAATTTTATTTTTTTGCGCTAAAGCGGAAGTTGTGCCTAATATTGCAAAAAAAGAAACTAGTAATAGTAATTGACGATACTTCATAAATTACAACTCTATTTTTTTATAGCCAGAAGGTATAGTAAATGGAAAACGTACGTCTTCATTTAATTTTACAGACTTAAGCTCTAAATTAATCTCTAATTGCTCTTCATCTTCTATTGCTAGTATTTTGGTTAGTTCAGGTAAGGTTTTGTCATCTACTTTTTGATAAGCTAAATAATCAATATGTAATATGCGCTTATCATTAGGTTGAGAGATTTCTTGAGCGTCCATTTTAAAATGCGACGGATTTACAAATAAAAACAACTCAAATAGTTCGCGTTGTTTTTTAGGCTGTAAAATATAGGATTTGTCATTAACCGACAGGTTATATTTATCATCGTTTAAGTCAAAAAGCGATTGACCTAATAGCATATTTTGCACCTTATTAAAATCCAAATCTGTACCTAGTAGGTTACTTAAATAAGCAAAATCACCATCAAAATAAGTATTATCCCATTTGTTATAAAAGGCAACTCTTGCTGGCGTAATAAGTACTTTAGCAATCCCTAAATAACTCATCCAAATGGTTTTATCTTTTTCCATTCTAAAGCTTAAAGACACACCTTTTGATTTTTGATTTTGTGTGTAATCTACTTTTAGCTTTCCTGTTAAAGACGTAAAATCTATATTAGCTTTTGTACTATTTTTAATAAGTTGTTTAACTGATAGTTTAGTGTCTATCGTTCCATTAGTCACTAAAGTTTTAGACCCTTTACAGCCAGATACTACCATAGTGATTAATAGTATTACAAAAGATATGCGTGTTTTAAATGCCATTAGTTTAAACCTTCTAGTTTTTTTGCTTTATCTGTAAACGTTTTTGCTTTAGAAAAATTGTTAGTAGCAGTGTAAGCTTTGGCTAACTGCTTGTAAAAATCAATCTCCATTTTTGGGTCTTCAATTATATAATCCACACCTACTTCCAAGCTATTTATTGCGTCTTTAGGACGATTTAAATAATTTAAAGCGACACCATTTGCTAAATATAAAACGGGTTGCGAAGGAAAAACCTCTAAACCTTCTTCACTTTTTTGATGTGCTTGATCAAACTGTGATAAGTCTATGTGAAGTAAAATAATGTTTCGTAAAATACCAAAGTTTTCTTCTTCTTTCTGTAACGCTTGCTCGTAAAAATTTAATGCTTTTTGCTTTTCGCCTTTTACTAAATAATACTGTGCCAACTCTACTAAAGTTTTTCCGCTGGATTCTATTTTAGTAAGCATGGACGTGACCTCTACCAAATCTTGCTCGTATTGCTGATTTATGCTGACAAATTTTACAAAATCTGCTAATACCTTGATTTTAGATTCTGGATTAATTTGTGAGCTTTGCAATGTGACTTTCATGGATTGGATAGCCTTTTCATTTTCTCCAGCTTCTAAATAAAACTTATACAAAGCTAAATGTACTAGCTCTGATTTAGGGTTAACTTCCAATAATTTTTTTGCGGTTTCAAATGCTTTTTTGGTGTCTCCACTTTCGCTGTAACGATAAATTAATCTTAAATAAGTGTCTTCAGAATCTGGGTTTTTATCTACTCGTTCTTCTAGATTTTCAATTTGATCTTTCTTACGACCTGTTGCGTTATAAATCCTGTTACGTAACAAGTCACGATCCTTATTAATACCAAGCTCTTCATCTAATTCATCTAAAATTTTAAGTGCCTCTTTAAAATCTCCAGTTTGCATATATATATTAGCCAAATCTTCTTTATAATCTGGATGATACTTAACTAGTTGCCTAACTGTTTTTATGGCTTTTTTATATTCTTTTTGATGAATATAAGTACTATACAATTCATCTAAAAACCACTCGTTATCAGGAATTTTGTTGACAGCTGTTTTTAGCGCATCCTCTGCTGCACCAAAGTTTTTAAGTTGGTTATAGTTTTTACCTAATTCAAAATATAAAATAGCTTCAGAATCATCAATTTCTATGCACTTTAATAAGTTATCTATAGCACGTTGGTAGTTCTCTATTCCTTTTTGTTTTAGGGCTTCAAAAAAGTATTCTTGGTAAGCGTCTGAAACATCTCCTAAATCATCATCAGGTTTTTTGTCAAAATCAATTTGCGCAGTATTAACCTGCGGAAATAGAAATATCCCTAATATGATAAGTAGTATGTAACCTTGTTTTTTCATTAATTTGACGCTTCGCTTTGCTTTAAATTTTATTCTAATACAGAATAATCTCCTATACTAATTTTGGTGAATTTTCCATCAAACTTAACATGGTTACCAATCATAGCTTCGTCTAAATTAGCATTTTTAATAGACGTATGGTTTTGTATTAGACTATTTTTAACGGTTGAGTCTTCAATAACACAGTTGTTTCCAACCGAAACGTATGGTCCAATTGTTGTGTTTTTAAGCACTACATTCTTGCCAATGTAACACGGTTCAATAATGGTTGCATTTTCGGTTTTAACCGTGTCTGACACTAACTGTTCTTCTCCATCTGCTTTTAAAAAGCCTAACATGCGTTGATTAGTTTCTAAGGTAATGGCTTTATTTCCGCAGTCCATCCACTCGCTAACAACACCTGTTTTAAATACTTTACCTTCAGACATCATCCCTTTAATACCATCATTAATTTGGTATTCTCCACCATGTATAATATTGTTGTCTAAAACGGTTTGAAGTTGCTTTTTAAGTTGGCTTACTTCTTTAAAATAATAGATCCCAATAACAGCTAAATCGCTAACAAATTGTTCTGGTTTTTCAACAAGCTCAATAATTTCGTTATTATCGTTTAGCTTAACAACACCATAAGCTTCCGGTTGATCTACTTGCTTAGCCCAAATTACAGCGTCCGCTTCTGGATCCAAATTAAAATCTGCCCTAATTAACGTGTCTGCATATGCAATTACTGCAGGACCAGATAATGAATCCTTTGCACACATTATAGCGTGACCTGTCCCTAAAGGTTGGTCTTGTCTATAAATAGATGCTTTAGCACCTAAGCTTTTTGCTAAATCCTTTAGGCTAGATACCACGTCGTCACCAAACCAAGCTGGATCGCCTAAAACAAAAGCAATCTCTGTAATGGGTTGATTTAAAACTTTAGCAATATCCTTAACCAATCTATGGACTATTGGTTGTCCTGCTACTGGAATTAAAGGTTTTGGTACTGTTAAACTGTGTGGTCTTAGACGAGAACCTCGTCCTGCCATAGGAACTATTATTTTCATGTCATTAAATGCCTACCTAAGCAGGAATCTTGTTATAGTTAAACTAATATTTTATTTTAAATTAAATTTTTGGCTTACAGTACTTTTATTTTGTGCCTGTACTACCAAATCCACCTTCACCTCTATCGGTTTTAGAAAGTGTTTGTACTTCTACCCATTCTGCACGTTCATGTTTTGCAATTACTAATTGTGCTATACGCTCGCCATTCTGGATTATAAAATCTTCGTTGGAAAGGTTTACTAAAATAACACCAATTTCTCCTCTGTAATCAGCATCTATTGTTCCTGGTGCATTTAATACGGTTACTCCGTTTTTTGCTGCAAGACCACTTCTAGGTCTAACTTGAGCTTCTAATCCTATAGGCAATTCAATAAACAAGCCTGTTTTAACGATAGTACGTTGTAAAGGCTGCAATTGTATTGCTTCAGTAATATTGGCTCTTAAATCCATTCCTGCAGACGCTATTGTTTCATAGTGTGGTAATGCATGATTGGATTTATTAATTATTTTAATTTGCATATTGTTTACTTCTTTCTGTTTAACCTGAGTTTCAGGTTAATTTAATTTCTTTTTAATAAACGTTTTATTTCTTTCTTTTCAAAAAGAACTATTAAACCCAAAAATACTAAAACTATAATAGTATTAATGTAATAGTTAGCTTTTGTACTTAATGCTACAATAGATAGCGCTACAGCCATAAATAAGTAGCCTAAAATTTGCTTTAAATTATACGGTACTGGATAATGTTTTTGTCCCAATAAATAAGACAATATCATCATAATCCCATAAGCTACCAAAGTTGTCCAAGCTGCTGCTATAAAACCAAATTTGGGTATTAAAGTAATATTTAAACCAATTGTAACAATTGCACCAACAATAGACAAGTACATACCGTATCTGGTTTTGTCTGTAAGTTTGTACCAAATAGCTAAGTTAAAATAAATACCTAAACATAAATTAGCTAATAATACTATTGGTACGATTTGTATGGCTTGCCAATAACTAGAATCTGTAACTAACAAGGCTTTAAAAATATCTAAATAAGCAATTATAAAAACAAGCATTAAGCTACCTGCTATTACAAAATACTTCATGATTAAAGCGTAGGTCTGTTTTGCGTTTTTTTCTTTTGCATGAGAAAAGAAAAAAGGCTCTGCACCTAACCTAAAGGCTTGTATAAAAATAGTCATGAACATTGCTATTTTGTAACAACCACTGTAAGCACCATTAATGTCTTTGTCTAATAAATTAGGTATAATCCATTTATCAAAATTCTCATTAATAACATAAGCTAAACCAGCAACCATAATTGGCCAACCGTAATTAATTAATTGTTTAAAAATGGTCTTACTAAAGTATAACTTGGTTTTGAAAAAGTAAGGTAACAACAATAATAATGTTACTGCACTTGCTGCCAAATTTGCGATAAATATATATTGGACTAAGTCTGAAGTATCATACCAAGAAAAAGTCATATTAAATTTTGGAATACACCAAAGGAAAAAATAATTAAGCAAAACATAAATTAATATGTTACTAATTTTAATTGCTGCAAATTTAATTGGTCGTCCTGTTGCACGTAAATAAGCAAAAGGAGCCACTACTAATGTGTCTAACACAATGACACCAATTAATAAATTAAAATATTTTTGAGAAATGCCAAACATACTAGATAGTTGTTGACTATAAAGTAGCATCGCTATTAAAAACAAAAAAGTAGTAACAACTAAACTGATAAACGTAGTAGAAAATATCTTGTCCTTTTCTTTAGATTTTGTAAAAAATCTAAAGAAAGCTGTTTCCATTCCATAGGTAAGCAACACATTAAAAAATGAAGCGTAAATATAAAAGGTTGTGTTATCAGAAAAGCTTGTGGTTTTTAAGTTACCTGTGTGAAGAGGCACTAAAACAAAATTCATAAGACGAGGTAATACAGTTGCTAAACCATAAATTATAGTGTCTTTAAAAAACTTTTTTAGTACGCTCAAGGTATATTACAATTTGAATTATAAGAGTCCGTGTGAAGTTAACAAAAATAAGGTTTAAGCTTTATTATTGTTTATTCAGATTTCTTGGTGGTGCACTTGGGTATTGCTCCATTTGTTTTTCGACTAGATTCTCAATCTTTAAGTACTTAGTTGTACCATTTTCTGTATAACTAACTACTGCTTCGTTATCCTTTAAGTCAAAAGGAATATCTGATGTATCTACACTATAATCTTTTGGCTGATTGGCATTAGTTGTTATACGTCCAATGTATAAATCAGGAAAATTAGGTTTAGTTTGTAAGGGTACTATATGTCCTCTAAAATATAAACTATCTAATTTTAAATTTTTAGAATTAGAGTCTATAGGAATAAACACATTTATACCAGAACCACCATCCTTAAGACCTGCTACCCATTTTTGATAGTAGGCTTTATCTGTTTGAAAAGCTGCTTCCTTTTGAAGTTTTTGTGCGCTAGAGCATTGCATAAATAAAAAACTTGATACTATCGAAAGGCTTAAATACTGTATAAATTTCATAATTGTAGGAATTTGTATAAAGGTAATTAATCAAAAGCTATTCCATAAAAAAAACCTTATCCAATTTGAATAAGGTTTTAATGTATAAAACATTCTACTAAAGTAGAAAAATTGTATTAGTTATTTAATGCTTCTGCACCACCCACAATCTCTAAAATCTCGTTAGTAATTGCTGCTTGACGCGCTTTGTTATATGTCAACTTAAGTTGATCTCTTAACTCTGTTGCGTTGTCTGTTGCTTTATGCATAGCAGTCATACGTGCACCATGCTCTGAAGCAAAACTATCTCTAATTCCTTTATATAACTGCGTTTTTAAAGACTTAGGTATAAGTTCTTCAACTATTTCTAGTTTAGATGGTTCAAAGATATAATCAGAATTGTTATCTGCTTCACCTTCTATCGGCACAATTGGTAAAAACTGTTCCGTCATTACTTCTTGTGTTGCTGCATTTTTAAATTTATTATATACGATTTCGATTTTATCAAATTCGCCTTTAGTAAATTTATCCATTAACATTTCTGCAATATCTGCAACACTGTTAAAGGTTAAGTCGTCATAAATGGCACTTTGGTTACCAATTACAATTCCTTTTTTAGCAAATGCATCATTCGCTTTTTTTCCGATAGCTAAGACAGATACTTTTTTACCTGCATAGACATTAGAAATCAAGTGTTGTGTTTGCTTGATAATGTTAGAATTAAAAGCACCACATAAACCTCTATTAGAAGTTATAGATACGATTAAAACGTTATTAATCTCGCGTTGTTCTGCAAATTTACTTCCAGCATCTTCATCTAAAGTTGCACTTAAACTTTGTAAAAGCTCAGTTAACTTATCTGAATAAGGACGCATAGCAGTAATAGCATCTTGAGCTTTCTTTAACTTAGCAGCAGATACCATTTTCATGGCACTAGTAATCTGCATCGTTGAAGATACTGAAGATATTCTATTACGTATTTCTTTTAGATTAGCCATTCTTTATATTATAAAGACTCTTCGACACGCTCCGAGTGACATTAGTTTAATAATTCAAATTTATAGTTATAGACGACTAATCTATAACTATAAATTTATAATTGTTATGCTCTATATTTAGCTGAAAGGTCTTTACATACAGCGATAAGTGTATCTGTAACCTCGTCAGTTAATTTACCTGCTTTTAAAGTATCTAAAACACCTCTGTGCTTAGCATTTAAGAATTCAAGATAATCTCTTTCAAATTCTTTAATTTTATTTACAGGTACGTCTTTTAATAAGTTTTTAGATCCAGCATAAATGATTGCTACTTGATCCTCAACAGTAAATGGATCGTTTTGACCTTGCTTTAAGATCTCTACGTTACGTTTACCTTTTTCAATTACGTTTAAAGTTACTGCATCTAAATCTGAACCAAACTTAGCAAATGCCTCAAGCTCACGATATTGTGCTTGATCTAACTTTAAAGTACCTGATACCTTTTTCATTGATTTAATCTGTGCATTACCTCCTACACGAGATACAGAAATACCTACGTTAATTGCTGGACGTACACCAGAGTTAAATAAATCTCCATCTAAGAAGATTTGTCCATCTGTAATAGAAATTACGTTAGTTGGGATATATGCTGATACGTCACCTGCTTGTGTTTCAATAATTGGTAATGCAGTTAAAGATCCACCACCTTTTACGATTGGTTTTAATGATTCTGGTAAATCATTCATCTCTTTAGCAATCGCGTCATTATTAATAACTTTTGCAGAACGCTCTAATAATCTTGAGTGTAAGTAAAATACATCTCCAGGATACGCCTCACGTCCTGGTGGACGACGTAATAATAAAGATACCTCACGGTAAGCAACAGCTTGTTTTGATAAATCATCAAATACAATTAAAGCTGGTCTACCAGTATCTCTAAAATACTCTCCAATAGAAGCTCCTGTAAAAGGTGCATAAACTTGCATTGCAGCAGGATCTGATGCATTTGCAGCTACTATTGTAGTATAAGCTAAAGCTCCTTTTTCTTCTAAAGTTTTAGCAATAAGTGCCACTGTTGACGCTTTTTGTCCAACAGCAACATATATACAATATACAGGCTCACCTGCATCAAAAAATTCTTTTTGGTTTAAGATAGCATCAATACAAACTGCAGTCTTACCTGTTTGTCTGTCACCAATTACTAACTCACGTTGACCTCTACCAACTGGGATCATAGCATCAATTGCTTTAATACCTGTTTGTAATGGCTCAGTTACTGGCTCTCTGTAGATAACTCCAGGTGCTTTACGCTCTAAAGGCATCTCATAAGTTGTTCCAGTGATTGGTCCTTTACCATCAATTGGGTTACCAAGTGTATCTACGACACGTCCAACAATACCTTCTCCTACTTTAATAGAAGCAATACGGTTAGTACGTTTTACTGTAGATCCTTCTCTAACTCCTACTGAAGTTCCTAAAAGTACAATACCTACATTATCTTCTTCAAGGTTAAGTACGATACCTTCTAAACCACCATCGAATTCTACTAACTCACCATATTGTGCGTTAGCTAATCCGTAAGCACGTACAATACCATCACCTACTGTTAATACTGTTCCAACTTCGTCTAATGAAGCGCTAGCTTCAAAACCTGAAAGTTGTTGTTTTAAGATTGCTGATACTTCAGCTGGTTTTACTTCTGCCATCTTTATTGATATTTAGACCCTTCGACAAACTCAGGGTAAGTCTTAGTTTATTGTAAATTCTCTTTTTAACTTGCTTAATTGGTTAGCGATACTAGCATTATACTGCGTATCTCCAACACGTAAAATGAAACCACCTAAAATGCTTTCATCTACTATATTTTTTATTGCTGCATCTTTACCTGTAAGTTCTTTAACTTTTGCTAAAACTTTAGCTTCTAAAGCTTCTGTTAAAGGAACTGCTGTTGTAACTGTAGCAATTTGACTACCTTTTTGTTGCTCGAATAAAGTTATAAACTTTGAAGCTACTTCTGGTAATAAATCTGTACGTTTGTTTGTAATTAGAGTATCTATAAGGTTTACCGTTGCTGGATTAATACCTTTAAAAACTTCTAATAATGCAGATTTTTTAATGCTAGAACTAATTACAGGACTGTAAAGCATATCTTTTAAATCTTTACTTTGCGCTACTGTATTATTAATTAGCTCCATGTCATTGTTTACAACGTCTGTTGTATTATTATCTGTAGCTAAGCTTAAAACTGCTTTTGCGTAACGTATTGCTGCTCTTTCTCCTGCCATAACTTAAACTTAGTTTAATTTAGCATCATTTAACATAGACTCAACTAACTCTAATTGCTTGTCTTTGTTAGATAATTCTTGACGTACTACTTTTTCTGCAATGTCTAAAGATAATCCTGCTACGTGATTTTTTAATTCTGCCATAGCTGATTTCTTTTCGCTTTCAATAGCTGCTTGTGCTTGAGCAATCATATTGTTTGCTTGAGCTTGAGCTTCCGTTTTAGCGTCTTCGATCATTTTGTTTTTCAACTCTCTTGCTTCTTTAAGCATAGACTCACGCTCTGCACGTGCTTCTTTTAATAACTTCTCGTTATCTGCTTGAAGATTTTGCATTTCTAGCTTAGCATTTTCAGCTGAGTCTAATGCATTTTGTATACCGTCTTCACGAGTTTGTAAAGCGTCTAAAATAGGTTTCCATGCAAATTTTCTCATTAATACAATTAGTATTATTAAGATAACACCTTGCATAATGAATAAACCTACCGAAAAGTCATTTAATAAAGTTTCCATACTATATAGATTACTGTAATTCTTTGTTTGTTTAATTTAAAACAGTTCCTGCAACCAACCGTTGCAGAAAGCTGTTTCTTTTTGTTTTAGGATTATGCTCCTAAGATTAACGCACCGAATGCTAAACCTTCTAATAAGGCTCCGATGATGATCATCGCAGTTTGGATTTTTCCAGCTGCTTCTGGTTGACGAGCAATACCTTCCATTGCTTTTCCTCCAATTTGACCTAATCCGATTCCTCCACCGATTACGATTAATCCTGCTCCAATTAAATTGTACATACTAATTTGGTTTTATAAATATTAATTAAACAAATTCTTGTTAGTGATGATCGTCGTGTTCTTCGACTGCCATTCCTATAAATAACGATGATAACATCGTGAAAATAAACGCTTGTAAAAAGGCTACTAAAATTTCAATAACCGAAATAAATAAAGCTAACACTAAAGACATCCCTGTTGATCCAACAGCTCCAAATGATTCTTTCATTGTTATCATTAATGCTATTAAGCTCATTACCACAAAGTGACCTGCTGTCATGTTTGCAAATAAACGCACTAATAATGAGAAAGGTTTAATTAACACAAAACCTATTAACTCTATTACTGCTAATATTGGACGTAAAATAACTGGCACTCCTGGCATCCATAAGGTGTGTTTCCAAAAGTCTTTACTTCCACTAAATAAATATATAACTGCTGTAAAAATTGCTAGACAAGCTGTTACTGCAATCTGACCTGTAACATTAAACCCAATTGGCGTTAATCCTAATAAGTTTAAGATCCAGATAAAGAAAAATACAGTTAATAAAAAGCCCATAAACTTGCGGTACTTTTTCTCTCCAATATTTGGTTTAGCAATATCGTCTCTTACATATATTACTAAAGGCTCTAAAACCCTACTAAATCCTTTTGGTACAGAGTGTCCTTTTTTATAACCTCTTGCTAACGCTGTAAAAGCTAATAACATTAACACTCCTGTTAATAACATTCCAAAAACAGATTTTGTAATTGAAAAATCTATAACTTTATGTGCATTTGTTGGATGGTGTGCATCATCAAAAGCTACTGTTGTTGCGCCATTATCTAACTCGTAAATTTTACTATGTAGCTTTACTAAACGTGTGTCTCCTTTTTCTACAATTACACTTCCACTATCATCATGGTGAAATGCTGAAGACATAAATGTTTTTAAACCATCTTTAGTCCAAACGATAACTGGTAATGGAAAACTGATAGGCGTTCCAGACTCATTGTGTGTAAACAAATGAAAGTCATGAGAATCTTTTAAGTGATGTTTGATATACTCTTTAATTTCTTGAGCAGTATTCACCGGATTTCCTGGTTCTTGCTTATCATCACTTCCATAAGAGGACACTGAAAATAAAGTCAGAACTAATATCGCTATAAAATTGATAGATTTTTTTGCCAACATCATACTTTTTGTAACTAATAAATTTATGGTCTGTAAATTTTGTGCAAATGTAAGTAATAATTTAAAAAGGTAAACGCTTTTTTTAATTAGATTTTTTTTAAGGTTTTAATAACCACTATTATTCTTTATTTCAAGCACTTACTTACTTTTTAATAATTTTGCTATGCAAACAGCCTCTACTATTAAAAATAAAAAAAATGGAATTAATAATCCTAAGCGATGTTGTATCGCTAAATCTTGCTCAGTAAATATCGTGGATTTAAACAATAGTATGAAAATTCCTATTTTTAAAAACATCATTGTTAGGTATGCTGCACCTATTTGATTGGGCATTTTATCGTAAATAAACTCTATGCTTAGATATACTATCAATACTGCTATACCATGAAATAAATATAGCTTTTGTAAAGAGTAAGGTAATACGTCTTGGGTTAAATAATTTTGAAGGTTGTAAGCAACTGCTAATAATACTAATATTATAACAACTACATATAGTATGCGTTTATTCATTTTTAGTCTTTTGATCGTTAGTTATTTTAACAACTTGCTTGATTACAGCGTACATTGCAATAAAAACAGATAATAATGTAATTATTTTAAAATATAATTGACTACCATCACCATATTTGCTATCCAACCAACTACCTAATTGGCTACCTAACCAAATAGTCAAACCCATTTGTATGGCAATAGATGTAAACCTAATATATGGATTAAGCTGTTTTTTTTGTTTTTGATCCGCCATTTATATCTTTTACAGTCGTTTTCATAACACACGATACATTAAAAGTTGCTCCAGGCTCTACAGCCAGTTTTTGTGTGACTACTTCACCTTCTATATGTGCAGTAGACTTTAAGGTTAAGGTTTCGGTTAACTCTAAAGCACCTACTAGTTTACCTTCAAAATAGGCATTACTACATTTAAGAGTTCCTTTTATTTCGCCTTCTTTACCAATAACTACTTTACCAGACGCCTCTACATTACCTTCGATTAACCCATCCACACGTAGGTCGCCTTCGCTAAAAAAGTCTCCTACTATTTTAGTGCCTTTTGCTATTATATTTTGAATAGAAAATTGCTCTTGTTGCTTTTTTTTCATTTTTAGGGAAATTATTGATTTTCTAAATATTGATTTAGATTTTTATGTATTTGAAGTATTTTATAATTGTCAGAAGAAATTCCAAAATAAGGTCTATCTATTTTATATTTATCTTCTGCTTTTAAAATCTCTGCAAACCCTTTTGCTCCATCTACGCTTTTTAAACCATGAACCACTACAAATGAAGTTTCGGGATTATAAACATCTACAGATGTTGACAAATTATAATATTGCACCTTAGGTGTTACCTCGTCTAATATTTTTTTAAATGCAGTTATCGCTTCAGTATTGTTTTTTTCAAATTGGAACAATACTTTAAAAGACGTAGACTCAGTATTTGGTTTAAACGTTTTATCACTTACAGATTTTAAGCTGTTAACTATAGCTTCCGCTTTAATAGCCTCTGGCATGTTTGCATAAGCTAATGCTACGTCATTAAGTCCATCTACGTAGGCTTGATATCCATTTAACCTACCATTTGCTGTTGCTTTTAAAAGTGCAAATTTTGCTACTATTGGCTCGCCATCAAAAAACTTAATATATTTATTTGACTTTTCAATGACCTGAGCATAATCTTGTTCTTCCAGTAATTTATAGGTTGCTTCATATAGACTTTCCGGACTACTTTTGTCTCTAGCTGCTGCTAATTCTGGGTTTTTCAAAATCTCGGCATATCTAGAACTTGAATAGTTGGCTATAATATCTGTTTTGATGATTTGTGCTTCGTCGTTTTCGCCTAAAATCTCATATATTTTATATAAGTTATATTTAGAAGGTAAAATTAATTTTTGTTCAGGATTACTAGCTAATAGGTTTAAAAACTTGCTTTTAGACAAATTATATTCCTTAAATTTTTCTTTATAAATCAGACCTAACTGATAATAGGCATAATTACGATCCTTTTTTAAACTATCAAGTTCTTTTTGTGCTGTAGGGATTTGCGCTATATAAAATTGCGGATCTAAAAACTCTTGATCTTGCTCTAAAACTGCTGCTATATCAGAATTGGATTGATTGCCAATTGCGCTTCCGCTTGCAGATGACCATCTCCAATCGTCTTGATTTTTACGGTCTCCCCAAATACGCGTAAATTCGTTTTTACCATAAGCAACTGTGCTTTGGTTATAAAAATAAAAATTACTACCAACACCTGGTAATCCACCTCTTGGCTTAGTGACATTATTTGTTGGCGTATTTGTTGTTGCTAATCCTTTTTTTCTAGCTTCGATTTCTAAACGTTCTTTTTCTTTTTCAGCTTCTATCTTAAGCTTGTTGGTGTAGTCTGTAAAAAATGTAACACGATCTGCATCAGACATGCTAACTAGTTTAAGTATGCTATCATTAACTTCGGCTACGCCTTCATAATAAATAACATCATCTAAGTTTTCGCGTTTACGCTTAATGGTTCTGTAAGGTTTACTGTTTTCAACCATACTAGTCATTGTACTATCAAAATAAGCTCCTGCTACTTTATAGTTATTTCTATCAAAATAAAAATCGCCTAGAGTTTCGTAGTTTTTGGCTGTTAAAATTTTATCTGTAGATTTTTCTCTTAGTGATTTATTGTAATATACTACTGCTAAAGAATCCGATTTATTAGTTAAATGAAACTCGCCAATTTGGTGATATATCTTATCTAGGTACGGACGATTTTCTCGGTCTTTTTCTAATTTGGTTAGGTACTTTAAAAATGCAATTTTATCGCCTTTATCGTAATCAAAGTTTTTAGCTTTCTCAACATGTGCAGCCATTAAGTAACGACGTGGAATTTTTCGGTTTAAATCTATAACCTCGTCAAATGCAATATTTGCACTATCCTTGTAAGTAAGTACGTTGTATAGTTGTCCTGTTATAAAACCAAAACGTCCTTTTTCGTCATTATTTTTAGTTGCTTTAGCTGCAATCTTAATTTGCGTTAAAGCACTGTCTAAAGACTTTGTATTGATGTAGGCTTGTGCTAAAATGGACGTCGCATCCGCTAGTTCCTGACCTTCTAACTCTTCTTGTTCTATTAGACGTTTTAGATTTTTAATGGCTAACTCGTCATTATCCAAACGCATGTTAGTTTTTTCTCGCCAAACCTTTGCAGTGTTTATTTTATCTGAAGCAGGATATTTGTAAAGGATGTAATTAAAAGCTTCTAGAGCTGGCACAAAGCGTTGATCAAAATATCTAGCTTCTCCTAACAATAAATAGGCTTCATCAATTTGAGGGTTATACTCTTTACCTTGAATATTCATCCCATGTTTTTGGATGGCTTTTACCGCTTTTTCTTCTGCTTTAGTAAAACTTTCGTTTTTTGATTGTCCTGGTAAAACAATCTCATCACTAACTTGCATACGCTCGACAGGTAAGATGTCCCAATAGTTGTCCTTGTAACCATCGTTAAGACTGTTTTGTCCTTGTTTTAAGGCCTCGTAACCATTAAACAAAGCATTATACTCTGCAGTAACTGCATGAAAATTACGATTTATAAAACTGTTTTTTTTTCTTGAACAACTAGTAATTGTTGCTAAGATCAAACCAGAAACTATACAAATTTTTAATGCTATCTTCAATGCGGTTGTATTTAGTGTAATACATAACTAATTAATGCCATAATTATTATTTATAATTATTGACAGGTGCGTAAAAATAAGCATCTTTTTTACTTTTTGCCAAAAAATGAACTGAAACTTAGATGTTTTAGTCATCCAACAGCATATTACATTGGATTTACTGTACCAGAAAAATGCGCTTCCAACTCTTTTAAAGTTGCTTCGCTAGTTTGTATATCTTTAATTACTTGACCTTTATCTAAGACCACAATACGCTCGCATACATCTGTGACGTGCATTAAATCGTGACTTGACACTAAAACAGTGACTCCTTTTTTTTCTGCTAAATCCTTAATAATTTGTTTTAATCTAATTTGTGTTGTTGGATCTAAATTAGCAAAAGGCTCATCCAAAATAATTACCTCAGGATTACCAATTAATGCAGCGACAATACCTGCTTTTTTCTGATTTCCTTTACTTAAATCACGAAGGTATTTTTTTTGACCCAAAATTTCGCCATGAAAAAAGTCTTCAAACTGTGACACTAAATTGTCTACGTCTTGTTTGTTTTGTCCACGTAAATCACCAATAAAATAAAAATATTCTTCTGGTGTTAAATAGCCAATTAAAAAGCTTTCGTCAATAAAAGCAGACGTAAAAGGTTTCCAATCTTCGCTTTCGTTAACTAATATTCCATTAGTTTTAATATAACCAGTAGTAGGTTTTATTAAATCCAACAACAAACTAAAGTACGTTGTTTTTCCTGCACCATTATTACCCACAAGACCAAAACTTTGACCTTTAGGTATGTCTAAATTAGAAATATTTAAAACTTCGTTTCCGCTATATTTTTTTGAAAGATCTGTTGTTGTTATCATAGTTAAAAAGTTTTGTAAATATTAATTGTCTTGGTTAAATGCTTTTATCATTTCATACTTAGAGTCTAAGTACTTACTGGTAATAAAGCGCATGATTTTTTGATGAAAGATAATTCCGATAACTCCTAGTAGTATTAACGCAGATATACCTGCATAAAAACTAACAAAATGAGATAATAACCCAAAAATAGCCAATGGTAAAAGTAACAATGGGATACCAATTAACCATTGTACTGCTCCTGTACCTTGAAAGTTAAAAGCCGCACGTTGATTTAAGTCTATTTTTTTTCGATTAAAAGATCCACCAAGCATTATAACATAAGTATTAACACCTATATTATACACTGCTGCTGCAAAATGCGCAACTAAAATTTTCCAACCAAAATATACATATGGAATACTTAGCACAAACATGATAATAACACTAAGTACCATTAAGGTGTATTTAGATTTTAAATACTGCTCATACTTGATGTTTTGGCTCATTAGCATTTTGTAATATCCACTATCCCAAGCTGGAATAAATTGTCCAAAATTAATTAAGAAAATACCAGTCACAAATACACCAATAAAACCATACATAATAGGCATGTCTCTGTACATTGGTTGTGGATAAAAAAACAAACCATATAATAATCCAAATACCAACATAAAAACTGCAGACCTTGGACGTTTGTTTCTCCAAATTAATTTTAAATCTAATTGCATAAAAGGTGCACTATCACCAAATCGCTTGGTCCATCCTAAATCTGAAGTGGTTACCTCTTTAATTTTTGTTTTAAGTGAATGGTCTAAGTATAATTTTTTAATTAATATTTTATGATTAAACAAGTATAAACCAATTAAAATTACAATCAAAATTAGCAGTAATAATGGATTGTTTACTATGGCTAACATAGCTGAAGACAAAGCACCTGAAATATTAATAATATTAAAATAGTTAAGTCCAAATAGCGTACCAGCAAATATGATTATAGGCAGAAATGAAAGTTCTGTTTCTGCAGAAAAACTTTCAATAATAAAATTTAAAAAATTATTTATTAAGGTTAGTAAAATCATGGCAGCAGCCCAAGTCATTACGTTTGCTAGTTGATAATCCTTAGTAATAAGAATAATACTAAAAGGTATTATGGCAAAAAGAGGTAAAAAATTAAAAAAGGACACTGCAGATTTTCCTAAAACAAAATGCACAATACTACTTCTTTTAATGGGTATGGTAAGCAAAGGTTTGACACTCATTACTGGTAATTTTTGAAGAAAAAAACGCAATAATAAATCGCCTAAAAACCAAAAAAAGATAAATCCGTTAACCACTATAAAAGGGTCTTGATCCGGAAAAGTTTTCTCTAAAATTGGATATAATCCAAAGCCTAATGCTAAAAACACTAAAATAAAATATAAAGCAAAAAAGCCCATGACAATTTTTATTGCTAAGCTTTTACCAAAGCTTGCCGAGCGTATAAAAGATTTCCATTCTAGGCTTAAAAATTTAGTAATCATATGCTGATGGTTTTGGTTGGTTTAATAGATAAGTATACAAATGTTTAAAAATGTTACAAACAAAATTCTGGATAGGTTTCGTTTAGAAGTTTTTCTGCTTTGTTTGGTATAACCTCAAAACTAATGTACATCCAAAGACAAAACAGTGTCGAAAAAATAGACAAGCCCAGAACAATGTAAGGATAACTAAAAATATTACCAGAAAAATTATACCATTGTGGCAACTGAGTTAGTAAAACTATTGCAGAAGCTCCTGCTTGTTTAAATATTATTTCTTCTAACATCCATTTTTTATTGGACAGCGCTTTACGCTGTTTAAATTGTTTTTTTAGTTGTACGCTTTTGTAGATTGTAAAAACACATATTATTACAAAAAGACCAATTAAAAACGATTTTGCAAAAATTGTAGACAACCCTAAATAAATACAAAAAAACAAAGCTAGCGTAGTAATTAATTTAGGAAACGTAAACCATTGCTTTAGCTCTGTCCACAGGTATTTGAAGTAACGTTTATTCATTGCTTTTTGACGACGTTCTAACACGTCCATAAAACCAAATACTCCAAATTTTTTGAAGGCTTGGTCTCTTGCTTCTTCAAAAGATAAGTTGGTTTCTGTTTGCCATACAGACTCAATGTCGTTTGCTAAGTGATCTACTAACTCGGTTTGTAAATCGTAATGCTCTACATAATGTTGTCTTGTAAAGGCGTATAGGTTTTGTATTTGGTAATTGGTTAAATTCATGATTTAGACACTAGTTCTTGAATACTCTAAAATTTTATTCTTTTTGTTAAGCAACTCGATGCCTCCAGCTATGTTAAATAAAATTGCTAAAAACCAAAAGGCAATAAAAAAATATTGATTTTCTAACCATGGTTTAGCTGCTCCCATAGTATATAAAAACAAAGACGGTAAAGCCATTATTGAATATAAAGGCTGTGCCATTTGCAACTTTTTAAAGGTTTTATAATGTGAATAACCAGTAATAAGTGCCCAAAAATGTATCATTGACAGACTAACTATAAGTATTAAAGTAAGTGCTTTATTTGGCTGAAACTGCTGCATCCAATACACTGCAAATCCAAATACTATAGTAAAGGGAAGATAATTAGGCTTATAAAAAAACATAGCCAAACGTCGCCACATTTCTCTTTGATAACTCCAATGGATTGTTTTTTGACGTTTCTTTTCAAAATCTTGAATAAAATCTATTTTAGATTTAAGATAATCTTCTAATTGCTCTTCTTTATTAGATGCTTCAAAATCTGATGCTAAATGATCAATAAGTTCCAATCTAACATCTACATACTTAATCTTAAGTTTAATTAGGTAGTTATCAATCTGGTTTATTTGTTGTTGGCTCAACTTCATACTAATCCAAACTAAATTTAGGATTCATAAAGGTTTCCATGGTCTTAATGTAATCCTTAAGCTCTTCCAATTTACTAACTGTTTCTTTATTACCTTTTTCGGTAAGTTTATAGTATTTACGCAATCGGTTATCTACTTTTTTGACCTCGACATCTAGCAATCCTTCAGCTTCAAGTTTATGCAAAGCAGGATACAAAGCACCTTCGGTAATATTAAGTTCACCTTTAGTTATTGCTTTCACTTTTTGTGTCATTTCGTAACCATACATTTTTTCGCTTTCATTTAAAAGCTTTAAAATAATAGTGGTCAGACTACCCTTATATAATTTTGAATTTGCCATATTACAAACATACATAATTTTCTTATGCATAATAAACTTATGTATTAATTTTTTTCTAAACAGAAGGCAAAACGGTAAAGCTTCATTATTTTTACAAAAAAATTAAAACCATGTCTCAATTTAATACACTAACTATTTCGGATATCACACGTCAAACAGACCAATGTGTTACGTTGACTTTTGTTGTACCAGATAATTTAAAACAAGACTACGCCTTTAAAGCAGGTCAATATATTACACTAAAAACTAAAATTAACGACGCAGAAGTAAGACGTGATTACTCATTATGTTCTTCTCCGTCAAGCGGAATACTAACCGTTGCGGTTAAAGCAGTACCAAACGGAACCTTTAGTACTTTTGCCAACAGCAGTTTAAAAGCTGGTGACACATTAGAGGTTGCAAAACCACAAGGACGTTTTGTTTTTGAACCAAAAGCATCTGAGGAACGTACTATTGCAGCATTTGCAGCAGGAAGCGGAATTACACCAATTTTAAGTATTGCAAAAACAGTATTAGAGCAAGAACCTAAAAGCCACTTTGTATTAGTTTACGGTAACAAAACGGTTAATGACACTATATTTTTAGCAGATATGTTAGCCTTACACCATCAATATCCAGAGCGTTTTTATGTACAATTTTTATATAGTAAATCTCAAGAAGACAACGCCTTATTTGGACGTATCGAAAAAAGTACCGTTAACCTTATTGTAAAAAACAAATACAAACATGTTACAATAGATGCTTTTTACCTTTGTGGTCCAGAAGCAATGATTAACACCGTTAAAGAGGTTTTAATTGAAAATAATATTGCAGAAAATACTATTCATTTTGAATTATTTACTGCTGCTACCCAAAATACTACAACCACTGTAGAAGCAACTGATGGTAACACACAAATAACAGTGACTGTGGATGACGAGTCGGAGACCTTTACAATGTTGCAAAAACAAACCGTTTTAGAAGCTGCATTAAAGCAAGACCTAGATGCACCATATTCTTGTCAAGGTGGTGTTTGCAGTAGCTGTATTGCAAGAGTTACAGATGGTAAAGCAGTCATGAGACAAAACAACATACTTACCGATGCCGAAGTGGCTGAAGGTTTAATTTTAACCTGTCAAGCACATCCTACAACACCAACATTAGTTGTAGATTATGATGATGTTTAGACCAAAACATACATTTAAACGTTTTTTTAACACCTTTTACCGAATCACATCTAAATCTGACCTTCAAAAAATAAAACTAGTATAGTATCAGATATCTTTGAAACAGATTATAACACTGAAATTTGTTAGTTTAAGGGATGATATTAATTTTATATTAGTAGTTAAAATCTAAAAGCCTCAAGAAATTGAGGCTTTTTTTATGCGTTTAAAACAGCAGTAACTTTTTCTGTAATTTGTTTAGGTTGTATACTTCCAGCGACATGTTTATAATCTTCTGGATATTTATTACCGTAGATAGACGTCGGTAATTTAGGATACATCATTTTGTCTGGTGTAATATTATAGCTTTTAGGCTGATTAAATGCAGCAAAACCAGCATAAGGATGTGTAACTCCCCAAATAGTAATCACTTTAACACCAAGCATAGCTGCCAAGTGCGCATTGCCAGAATCCATGCTTATCATGACATCCAAGTTAGATATTAAATCTAACTCCTGGCTTAAATTATATTGACCTGCAACATTTAATACAGCATCACTATTTGCTGCCAATGAGTCTAGTTTAGCTTGATCTGCTTTACCACCAAACAGAAAAATAATATAATGCTCCTTTAATATATTAATAACCTCTTGCATTTGATCCAATGGATACATTTTGGATGTATATTGTGCAAAAGGCGCAATCCCAATCCATTGCTTTGTGTTTTGGTTATTTACGGTATTTAAAATTGTATTAGGAAGTGGTTGTTTACCAGGAAAACTTGGGTTATCTAAACTAAGCTTAAAACCTAACGCTTTAAAAACGTCTGCATAACGTTGGTGTGTACTTTTTAAAGGATGAAAATTTTGTCCATTAACTAGCGCTTTCTTTTCGCTTCGACCCTTATCTATTTGTTTAAATTTTTTTCCAAAGAAAAAAAGCTTTAAAATCTTAGTTCTTAAAACATTATGTAAATCTGCAACAGCATCAATATGCAATGCTTTTAGTTGCTTGGATAGTTTATATAATCCAAAAACACCTTTGTGCTGCTTGTTTAAATCAATAGCAAAAACCTCAACATTTTTTAAATCTCTGAAAAAAGGAGCAAAAAACGGACGTGTTAAAAGGGTTAGTTTAAGGTCTGGATAATGTTGTGTTAACGCTTGTAAAACAGGAACAGTCATAGCAACGTCTCCCATTGCAGAGAGACGTATTACTAAAATATGCTTTGGTATTTTGGACATACTAAAAACACGTGCTAAAATTACAAGTGCACGTTTTATTTCTGGTTTCTTAAAACAGGATTAAGCTCGTCGTCATTATACATTTTCATTTGCTTATATACTTTCATGTATTTATCACCACTTTGGATATCAGATAATAAGGTATCAATAGCAGTGCTTAAATCCACACGTTGTTCTAATAAAATATCTAATTTAGTTTGGCAAGCAGCTTTATGAGAGGCTGACGCATCTGCTCTAGTTGCTTCCTCTTCCATGTGGTATACTTTTAATGCAAGGATAGACAATCTATCAACTCCCCAGGCAGGACTTTCTGTATTAATAGTCGCGTCACTTTTAGGTGTTACGTCTTTATATTGCTCTAAAAAATAGCTGTCAATATATTCTACCATATCTGTTCTGTCTTGGTTAGAGGCATCAATTTTACGTTTTAAAGTTAATGCTGCAACTGGATCTATTTGTGGATCACGAATAATATCTTCATAATGCCATTGTACAGTATCTATCCAACATTTACGGTATAAAAGATGTTCTAACAAGTGCGTACTTTTGTCATAAATATTAGTAAACGGTTGGTCTACCGTATTAGTGATATGGTACTTTTTTATAACGTCTTGGAATATTGTATTTGCTGTATCTGTAAACATATTGTTATTTTTAAGACTGTAAAATTACATAAATTAAACTGAATTTTAGGCTGTACGCGTTTTGGCTTTTTAAATATTAGAGTAACTTTACTTTTTAAAGAAACAATTATCATGCATATTCATAATCTATCTGAACAAAATTCTATTTTAAATCAATTTATTGCTGAAATCAGAGACGTTTCTGTCCAAAACGACAGTATGCGTTTTAGAAGAAATATTGAGCGTATTGGAGAAATTTTAGGCTACGAATTAAGTAAAGCTTTAGAATTTGAAACTAGATCTATTACAACTCCTTTAGCAACGATAACAGCAGAAACCCCAAAAAACGATGTGGTTTTATGCTCAATACTTAGAGCTGGAGTCCCATTACATAATGGTTTACTAAACTATTTTGATAAATCAGAAAATGCATTTATATCTGCCTACAGACACCATTTAGATAATCCTGAATCTTTTGAAATAGTTGTCGAATATCTAGCGTGTCCAGACCTTACTGGTAAAACTTTAATACTTGCAGACCCTATGTTAGCCACAGGACAATCTTTAATTGCAACTTATAAAGCTTTAGAGCCTTTTGGAAAACCAAAAAACGTGCATATTGTAGCTGCAATTGGTGCAGAACCTGGCGTTGATTATTTAAAAAATAATTTACCAAAAGACACTAATCTGTGGATTGCTGCAATAGATAAAAGCTTAAATAATAAAGGTTATATCGTTCCTGGATTAGGAGATGCTGGCGATTTAGCTTTTGGAGCAAAACTACAACACTAATAGGACTATTGGAATAACTAATAACAATCCTAAAAACAATTCTTTAAACCATTTTTCTTCAATAGTTTCAATGTAATTGGTAATTATTACAGCTAAAGGTGCAAAAAGAAATAAGAGTTCGCTTCCGTTTTTTTGTGGTGCAAATGCTGCTATAATGCTAGCAAAAATACAAGCTAAAAACAAGATTTTATAAGATGGTCGGTAACTTCTCATTTTCTTTTTAATATCTTTTAAATAAAACAAAGACGACCAAATCCCAAAAGATAACAACATGGTTATTGCTGTTATAAATTGTACCGAATTATAGCTGTTAAAGTCAAAATTAACTGCTGGATTTATATTTAGTGCTAAAAAATAATCATCGTAAACTACTATCGAAAAACTAATAGTCAAAACAACAACTGTTGCAAAACCAATAAACGGAACCAAGTAATATTTTACGTTAGTCTCTGAAAACAACAACATAGCTATAAACAGCAACGGAAAAAACAAAATAGCCCAAAAATAAAATAGCGACGCCACAGCAATTAAAAACCCTGAATCAAATAGCTTTTTAATTACGTCTTTTTTTGACCTAATACTTATTAAACGTCTTAATGTAAGCAAGATAAAAAAATTAGAGACTACAATTTTATAGTCCAAAAAGGCTTGCGGAATAGCCAAAAAAAACAGCGCAAATAATAAAATTTCGTAGTTATTTTGTTGCGATAATAAGTTTTTAGTTACTATAAAATTAAGCAGTAATATAGACAAATAGACTAATACAAAAACAGCGATATTGGTCCAAATGGACGTTTCAGCATTAACCAAATTTGGGTACTTAAAAGGCAGCAATAAAAAAGCAATTAGTGTGATACTAAAAACAATTAAAAAATTAATTGGTTTGGATTTGCTAAAAATTGTTGTAATCATTAACTCTTTTTGTATTTTTGTACTATAAATATACTATTATATAATTATGAAAGATTTTTTTGAAGCTATAGCAAGCCTTTTTGTTGACGTATTATTTGCTCCTTATGACGCATTAAGAGCCTTAGAACTAGAAAACTGGTGGGCAGCAAACTTTATGTCATGGATATTTATCATCATTGGATTTGTAGCGTTTATTTATTGGATGTTACAATTAAAAGGTTACGCAGCTAACAACGAAGAAGATAAAAGTATCTCTTCACACTCATATTTATAAAACTTATAGGTCAAAACCTATATCTTTTCTATAATTCATCTTATCAAAGTTTAGTTTATCTATACTTTGGTAAGATTTTTTTATGGCCTCTTGGTACGTATCTCCATAACTAGTAATTGCCATAACACGACCACCTGAGGTCACAATACCACCATCTTTGTTTTGTGCGCCTGCATGAAACACGATAGAGTCTTCAATATTTTCTAGACCTGAAATTACTTTTCCTTTTTCATAAGCTTCAGGATAACCACCAGATACTAACATAATTGTAGTTGCTGCTCTTGGGTCTACATCAATAGTAATTTGATCTAACGTTTGGTTAGCAATTGCTTGAAAAACCTCAACTAAATCGTTTTTAAGTCTTGGTAATACGACTTCTGTTTCTGGATCACCTAAACGCACGTTATACTCGATAACTTTAGGCTCATCGCCTACTTTTATCAATCCAATAAATACAAACCCTTTGTATGGTAAATTATCTTTTTGCAAACCAGCAATCGTTGGTTTAACCACTTGCGCTTCGACTTTATCCAAAAAGGCTTGATTAGCAAAAGGTACAGGAGACACTGCTCCCATTCCGCCTGTATTTAAGCCAGTATCACCTTCGCCAATACGTTTATAATCTTTAGCAGTTGGTAAGATTTTATAATTTTTACCATCGGTTAGCACAAAACAACTTAACTCTATTCCGTCTAAAAATTCTTCGATAACCACTTTAGTACTTGCTTGCCCAAACTTAGCATCCACAAGCATGCTTTTTAATTCGGCTTTAGCCTGATCAATATCATTTAAAATAACAACCCCTTTACCTGCTGCTAATCCATCTGCTTTAAGTACAAATGGAGGATTTAAGGTTTCTAAAAACGCGTAACCATCTTCCACAGTGTCTTTATTAAAGCTTTGGTAAGCTGCTGTTGGTATGTTATGTCTGTACAAAAACTGTTTTGCAAACTCTTTACTACCTTCTAAAGTTGCAGCTGCTTGTTGTGGTCCAATTACCGCTACGTTTTTAAGTGCGTTATCTGCTAAGAAAAAATCATGAATACCTAATACTAAAGGATCTTCAGGACCAACCACTACCATAGTAATTTTATTATTTAAAACCACCTCTTTTATGGCTTCAAAATCGGTTACACTAACAGGAACATTTTTTGCTATTTGCGCTGTTCCAGAGTTTCCTGGTGCTACAAAAAGTGAGCTACATTTTGGGCTTTGTTTAAGCTTCCATGCAATTGTATGTTCTCTTCCTCCTGATCCTAAAATTAAAATATTCATTGTAGTAATGTTGTGTTGTTGTTGTTTCCACAAAAATAATTATTTAAAAGAATTTGATTGACTTTAAATCCAATAGTTTTTTATTTCTTTATTTTACAGAAAATCTATTGCATTGAAACAATTTGAATGGTCTTTACGGTTAAAAGGATTTCCTGTTAATGAAGCTAAAAAAACACAAGCTATTATTGATGGATTTACACAAGCTGATTATGCTAATTACCTAAGTAAGCAACTACAAGCCATTGTTGCGTTTCATTTAGAACACACACCATTTTACAACACTTTATGTCAAGGGATTGACACCAAAGATTGGAGTGCCTTACCTGTGTTAACCAAAGCTAACTTGCAACAACCTTTAGCTAATAGATTATCCGATAAGTATACTTTAAAAACCGTACATAAGCATAAAACCTCAGGATCTTCCGGAACCCCTTTTGAGTTTGCTAAAGATAATTTTGCGCATGCCATGACTTGGGTGACGTTTATGCAACGTTATAGTTGGTTTAATATAGATTTAAACACCTCTAAACAAGCGCGTTTTTATGGCATTCCGTTAGATACCAATGGATATTATAAAGAACGTTTAAAGGATTGGTTAGGTAACCGTTTTAGATTTTCGGTGTTTGATTTAAGTGATGCAGCTTTAAATAAAGTATTACATAAATTTAAACGCACAAAATTTAATTACATTAACGGTTACACTAGTGCTATTGTACAATTTGCAAAGTTTTTAAAACGAAATAATATTGTTTTAAAAGACGTTTGTCCCACATTAACTGTTTGTATTGTCACCTCTGAAATGCTATTTGATGATGATAAAAAACTACTTGAAACACAATTTAATATTCCTATTGTAAATGAATATGGCGCAGCCGAATTAGGGCTTATTGCTTTTGAGGACCAAGACGACAATTGGATAGTAAATACCAACCATTTATATGTCGAAATTTTAGACAACAACAACCAACCAGTCCCTTATGGTCAACCTGGTAAAATTGTGGTCACCGATTTATATAATCGTGCACACCCTTTTATACGTTATGAGCTTGGCGATTTAGGACAGTTGTCCACTAAAAGCACATTACAACGTCCAATTTTAGACTCTCTAACAGGACGTACCAGTGATTTTATTACGCTTCCAAGCGGAAAAATTGCAGCAGGTTTAACCTTTTATTATGTGACTAAAACCGTCATGACCAAAGACGCGAATGTAAAAGAGTTTATAGTCGAACAAATTGAAATTAATACCTTTAAAATTGACTATGTTTCTACCGAAGAGTTAAGCCAACCTCAGCAAAAGGCTGTACAATTAGCTGTAGATAAGTATTTGGAACCTAATTTAAATTTAATTTTTGAACAGAAAGCTGTTTTGGAACGGGAAGTTAGTGGTAAACTAAAACAGTTTAGGTCTAGATTGTAGATTAAAATCTATATTCTGCTTTTAAAAGTACCATGCGTGGTAGCAATCTAACTTCTGTAGTTGAAGACCCTAAATCGCTAATAGAAAAACTAGTGTAACGTTTGGTATTAAATAAGTTTTTACCAGTTATGCCTAGCGTTAGTTTTTTATCAATCAACTTATATTGTGTTTCAAAATCTAAAAAATAATAGGTATTGTCTGTATCTAAACTTCCAAAATGGTAACGTTCCGTTTTTACTTTTGCATCAAACTTTTTATTAAAGATAAAGTCAAGGTCTAAAAAAGATTGATTATTAGTAAACTTACTATTAGCAAAGGTTTCAATTTTATTGGTTGTCCAAGCAGTACCTAAATGGTAATTAAAAATGCCTTTAAAAGCAGACCGTAATTCTAATCCATAATTATAATTATTAGATACTACTGTTCTTAAATTAGAATTGTTTACGACATTTTTAAATTCGTTTTTAGTATACCCTAAATCTAACTTTAGGTTAGATGACATAAACTTAAAATAGTAATCAAACTTGGTATTAATGGTAAAAAACCGACTGTCTTTAATAAGTGTTTTCTGGGTTTGTGTGTAGTTTTGATTGATTAGCGTGTTGGTTGATAAAAAATCATGGTTTTTAGTATATAGCACCAAGGTGTTTGCAAAAAACCGATTTGCCCAATTACCCAATTGATAATTAAGCATCACACTAGAGGCTTTTAATTGGTTAAACGTATTTGTTCCTTTAGTGAAAGATCTAAATCCTGTTAATACATAATTACTGTACACATCTAATACTTTGGCATTAGTCGTATTGTAACTATAAGTGGTTTGTATTTTATTATTACTATTTATTGTCCACTCTGCACCAACACTTGGATTAATATAAAAAGGAGTTTGTTGCGTAGATACATTGTTACTATGTAAAGTATTAAACAGCTGATGCGCTTCAAGGTTACCACTTAGTGCAATATTATCAAGTTTTATCCTGTATTTGCTTTTAAAATATAAATCATTAACCTGGTATTTAGTCTGATTTTGATACTCTATTGGCTGATACAACGAAACGTTATCTTCTAATAGTGTAAAACTGGTGTTTAATTTATCCTCTCTAAACTGGTTACCAAATTGCAACTCTAATAAATGTCCATTTGATTTACGGTCTAAAATATGCGCATTTACACCAACAAACTGCATTTGATTATTACTAACCTGAAAGACATTATTTGCAGTATTATACTCCGGAAATAAATCTTGATATAAAAACTGATTTATAGTATAATTTTGTGGCTTTTTTTCGGTTATAAATCGACCGGTAAGCAACAGTACCTTTTTGTCTTTAAACTTATTAGTATAATTTAGTTTTTGATCAAAAAAAGTATTGTTCTGTTCTAAATTTTGAAGTGTGGAAACGCCATTAAAAACTAAATTAGCATCATTATTATAATTACCATTATTGTACTTTGTAGTGGACTCTAACATTTTAGTTTTAGAAGGCTTGTAAATAAAATCTAGCTTTCCAAAAGCCAATTGTCTTTTATTATCTAGTTTATAATCTTCCGTGTTAGTAAAACTGTTAGTGTTTGTGGTAATATTATCCAATTGATTTCTAAAAAAAGAGGTTTCGTCCCAATTAAAAAATCCTAACGTTTTAATCTTTAACTTATCAGACGGATTAAATATGGCGTTTAAAGAGACTAACTCGGCATTATTAAAATTGGTGCGTTCTTTTTTAAAATTAGAATCCGAATCTGATAACCCTATTAAATTACCAACCGATTGGTTATCTCCGATACTTCCTGGCTGATTAAACCTAAAAGGTTTTATTAATTGCTGTATATCTCCAGTCGCATTGTATCCAATACTATTGGCATTGGCTAAAAAATAGTATTTATTTTTCTTTCCAAAATTCATTAAATTAGCCTTGTAATGATAAAAACTATCGTTACCAACATTAGCCTCCAAATTACCAAACCAAATGCGTTTTGACTTATCGTCTAATTTTAAGTTTAAAGCTACCTTATCGCTTACTTCTATATCTTTTAGCAAATGGTTGTTGGAGTAATTTTGTAATACCTCGACCGTTTCAATAGGATAAGCAGGCATGTTTTTGGAAAGTATTTTATACCCTTTTTCAAATAAATCGTCACCATCAATCATTAGTTTTTCAATCTCTTTATTACCAACTTTTATAGTGCCTTCACTGTCGATATTTAAACCTGGTATTACTTTTAGTAAATCCTCGACTGTATGTTCATTTCCTCTTGTAAAGTATTTAGTTTTAAAGGTTATGGTATCCTTTTTTATTACCATTGGACGTTCAGATTTTATAACAACCTCATCTAATGTAAAAGGTTGCTCTTCTAAAACTGCGTTTATGGTTATATTATTTTGAGTACCATCTAAGACTAATGAAATTGTTTTGGTTTTATAGCCTAATGCATTAAAAACCATATTAAACTGACCTTGGTTTTTGGTAACCAAGGTATAGTTTCCGTTGTTGTCTGAATATGTGTAATTTAAAATACGATTAGTTAACGTATCTTTTATAGTTATGCTAACGGAATATAAGCTGCCATTACTATCTGAGACAGTTCCAGACAATGTAGACTGCGAAAAGCCAATGGTTTGGAACACTAACAATAACGTTATGAAAATTAGTTTTTTCAATATTATTATTTTTTGTCTTCCCATTCAAACAACAACTCACGTCCTTGTCTTGTATTAAAGGTATCTACAGAGACATTTGTCCCTCTGTCTTGTCTAGATTTTAGATTATTTTTAAAGTTATTCATCTTTGTATTAAACAACTCTTCTCTTAACGCTACAAATGCTTCTAAACTAATGTTTACATCGTGCTTGTCTTGATTAAGTATCTTTTCATTAATCGTTTTTTTAGTTATTTTAGTGACAATCCATTCGTATTTATGTGTTTGGTCATACATATCTAAAATTAGTCCAGGTAATCCGTGAAACTTCCATGGTCCAAAAGTAATTGGGATGTCATTAGTGTACCATGCTATATAATTTCGACCTCTAAAACTTGTTGTAGCTTTATTGCACATATATGTGCCAATTTTAAGGGTATCTGGATGGCTTAGATCCCAATCTAGTTTTGGGAGTGCTTCCGTTACTAAATACAAACTGTTGTCAAACGTTATAGTCTCTGTAGATGATAGCTTATTTGTATTAAGGTTTGTAAAGTTTCGTTTTATAACATTTTTTTTACCAATAACAATTGTTTCATTTATTTCCGAATCATCCGCTTCGTCTTTTGTTGCATTATCTTCATCAAAAGGCATTTCGTAATAATTAGATTTATTTTCTTTTAAATATGGGATTAAAATTCCTTTTTTAGAAAGCGGAATATAAGTATTGAAATTAACTGTGTATTCTATTTGGTATTGGTTGTTAAGCGAATCTGACAGACTTGTTTTGTCTGAATTTTGTGCACTTATAAGCTGTATTGAAAATAATAAAGCAATTAAAATTTTAATTTTCATGATTGATTGATTTATTAAAACAGCAATAGTATATCATGAGATATACCATTGCTGATTAATTAAAGATTAACCGAATAATTCATTATAAGTTTCATAAGTGTCATCAATTAATTCGTTTGAAGCTCCTTTACAAGTTCCAGATGATATTGTAACGGTATAATGAACAGACATTATTAAATTTCCTTCTGCATCAACCACGTTGTGAGTAATGCTACAAGTTTTAAAATATATCTCATCGAAGGAAAATTCATAAAATGAATTTTTTTCTATTGAATTATCTACAGAAGGCAATTTTACAATATCGTTATGAGCCGATGCAAAAGATGTTATTAACATAAGTGCAAAAACAAAAATTAATTTTTTCATAATTTCTAAAATTTTAAACCAGTTACATTGTTTAAACTGGTTGATTATTAATTAAGTTATTAGTCGATATTAAATTAATAGTTGTCGCTATTAAATTTGTAATAAGTTGTCGAAAAAATAAAAAAACAAGCGCTTGTTAAAGATTAATCTTGTGTCTCTAGCTAGTAGTTAAAATCGACAAAGTTTAACTATTTTACTATTAACAAATCGAAGCTAAGTTTAAAAAAATAAAACAACAGTTTTTTAATCGTTTTTTTTTTGCGC
>NZ_DCQO01000022.1:0-195425 GCF_002323495.1 Olleya sp. UBA1516 | reverse complement strand
AGGATTTTCGTAAGTAGGCTAGAACCAAGCAATAAATTATATACGGTGTTGTGCGTTCGTTATTTTTCTAATTCATTTATTGTTTCTTCCAATGCTAGAACCCAACCATTTTTAATATCATCATTATCTTTTTTTGCAATTTTCAGATTTTCATTCAAATATGGCAAAAAATCCTTGTCATTCAATTTTAATATTGATTCAAATAATAAAGTTCCATAATCTCCATTTTTAAGTTCGGAAATAATGACATCTTTTACTCTTTTGTCCATTCTATCAGCTAAACCAGCAATTGCCTCTGATTTTGTTTCAAAGTCAGAATCATTTATTCTATTCCATAAAGCGTTCCTAATATCTTCTGTGTCAATTTCGAGTTGTCTCCCAATTCCAAAAGTTGCCCAATTTCTGATATCAGAATCTTTGTCATTAGATAACTCGATTAGCGTTTTAATCGCATTCTCATTTTCTAAACAAGAAATTGCAAGAGTTAATTCAAACCTGACATCCGCAAAGTTATGAGTTTTGTATTCTATTAGTTTTGAAATCTGATTCTCATTTAAGTTCTCATTATTATGACTTATTGAAGATAAAATTGCTGATATCACTTTTGGTGATTTTTCATTTTCTAATAATCTGAAATATAAATCTACTGTTTTGTTTTGATGAAATCTTGGGTCAAAACCTAATTGAGCTAATACATAAATTCCAATAATTTTTTCTTTTTCACTTTCGGAATTAGCAAGTTTGAAAGCTCGATTATATACTTCTTTATTCGGTCTATTTCTTAATTCTCTAACATTATCCCAAAAAGTTTTTTGCGTTTTATTATTCAGCAGTCGAGTGAATATTTTTTCAGATGTCCATTTTTTTCGACTCATTTTTCTTTTTTCGAGGTTGCTGGTTAATGACGCACAACGGTTTTGTGTATGGCTCGTTGCGGAAAATCAGCTATGATTTTCCGCCGTAACCGAAAGATAGCAAATTGCAATGAATTCCGATTAGGAATTCAGCCGCAATGAGCTATACACGTTGTTGTAAAACGTTTTTTATTCCACTTTCAAATTCCGTTTTCAGTTTATTTATTTTTCTTTTATTAGCAAACCAATGAAAAGGTGAAGGACTTGAGTGAAGTCCGAACGATATGCAATTCACGAGTAAATCAGTTCCATCATAAATTATTGTCAATTGTTTTCCCCAATCAAATCCACTTGATTCTTTCCAATTCAAATTTAGAATTGTCATTTGTTGATTGCTTGAATAGATATTCCAATTATTTTTCTCCGCAATTTTTTTAATCAGATTTGTGTTTTGTCCTCTGGATATACCTTTAACTCTTTTCAGCGTGTTTAAATTCAGAATTGAGTAGATAAGCAGAGAACTAAGTATAAGCGATAAAGTAAAAAAGGTTAAAGAAATTCCAATCGGCTCATTTTTGGTCAAATCCGAATTAAATTCCATAAAACTGATAAAAGGAAAAGCAATCACAAACATTCCATAAAGGAAATATTCAGCAATTCGTTCAAGAATCCATCGCTTAAAAACTAACTTTTCAGCTTGTTTAGATTTCGGTATGTCAATTTGATTAATCAGTTTCTTGAAATGTTTTACAACAATTGAATAAACTCCCAAGGGAGTTTATTCCTATTATATATACCTACAAATCTAACGGATTTTTTATTAAGTTAAAAGTATTTGTGGCAACATGAGTGTAAATTTCTGTGGTTTTTGACGAGTTATGGCCAAGTAGTATCTGTATGTATCTTAAATCTGTACCAGATTCTAGGAGGTGCGTTGCAAAACTATGTCTTAACACATGCGGAGAAACTTTAACTTTTATTCCTGCTTTTACACCTGCATTACTTACAATTTTATAAACACTATTTGCATTATATTTTTGACCTCTAACACCTTCAAATAGATAGTCTTTTGGTTGGTACTGCTTAAAATATTGTCTTAAATCTTGTAATATGCTATGGGATAATAACGTGTAGCGATCTTTATTTCCTTTGGATCCTAAAACTTTTATTACCATACGCTTGCTATCAATGTCTTTTGGTTTTAAACTTAATAATTCGCTTCGACGTAATCCAGCCGAATAGAGTAAGCTTACAATACATTTGTGTTTTAAGTTGTTGGTGGATTCAATGATTTTTAATACTTCTATTTTGGATAATACAATTGGTAATTTGGCTTCTTTCCTTGGTCTTTCAATTGCATAAAACCGGTTTGGCATGCCTAAAACAACTTCGTAATAAAACTTTATGCTATTAATAGCTTGATTAATGTAGGAGTTGGAGTGCTTGATCTGTATTAACATTTGTATGTAGTTGCGTATGTCTACTTCATTTAAGCTATCTATATCTTTGTTTTTATGGTAGTTTATAAATCTTTCAAAACAAGACACGTAGGATTTTACTGTGTTATTAGCGTATCTTTTTAATTCTAATTTTTGAAAATAAGATTCTGGACACGATTTTAAATTTTTGGGTAAGTCTCGTTTTCTGTACCATTCTACATTAAATTCTTCATCCAATTGTTTGGATTTGGTAGTCTGAAAAAAGTATTTTCCATTAATCCAGGCAACACCTCTAAATAAATCAAATATTGCACTTAAGTTATTTGCTGTGTTTTCAATATAATGCATATTAAACTCGTCTGTCCATTTTAAATCTGGTAATTCTTTTATTAAAGAATTTAATACCTTATCAGAGTAAAATTGTAGTCCAATAAATTTTTTATTATCTATTAAAAGATGTTTTAGTGTAATATGTTTTTTTAGATCCATAGCCAATATTACTTTTATTTATGTAAATAGTTGTATATTAAACGTTTAATAAACGTATAAATAACTGCTGTATATTCTGTTTTATGGAAAAAAGCAAAACATGTCTGTCTTGTAATAAAGAGGTGTCAGGACGATCGGATAAAAAATTTTGTGATGCTTATTGCAAAAGCTCTTTTCATTATAATAAAATGATAGAGGATACACCTAAATTTTATAGTCGTGTAGACAAACAATTAAAGCTAAATAGACGTATTTTAAAAATTTATAACAAAGCAGGAAAAGTTACAGTTAGAACTAACGTATTATTGGATTTAGGTTTTGATCCCAATTTTTTTACCCATTACTGGAAAAACAATAAAGACGAGGTGTATTTGTTTGTTTACGAGTTTGGTTTTATGAAAAAAAAGGAGAGCGGAATAGAGAAGTATGTATTGGTAAAATGGCAAGATTATATGCTTAAAAAGTAACTGTAGTACAATATTAAACAGAATGCAAATAGTGTTTAAACAAAAAAAGCCTCACAATTTGCGAGGCTTTTTTTAGCAATTAAGTCTTATTTTAAAGTAATAGGAAACTCCACAACAGTAGTATCCCATCCAATTTTTAAGTGTACTGTGTTTTTAGATGCTTCGTATAACGCGATAGACAGGTTTTCAATTTCTGTATCACTTTCAGTAACAGCTACGCTTACACTAGCAACATCGTTACTTTCGTCATAACCGTAATTTCCCCAACCATCTAAACCAGTATTTAGTTTAAGTGTCCACTCGTTAGCAGTAGGGATGATTATTATAGAATATCTTCCAGCTTTTACCGTTTTTCCGCCAACAGTAACATCGTTTAAAAATAATATCTCAGTAGACTCATTAGCACCAACTCGCCATGCTTCTCCAAATTTTAATAAACCTCCAAAAATGTCTCTCCCTTTTTTTGCAGGTCTAGAGTAAGTTACTCTAATTTGTGGCTCCATTGCGGCTTGCTTAGCTTCATCTTTTTCAAACGCTCGTTTTGGTGCATTTTCTGGATAATAGGCACGATCCATTGGGCTTTTGTCCATTTTAGCAAACTCTTGTGCATTGACAGTCGTTCCTGTTAATACAACAGCGATAATAAATAGTAATTTTTTCATTTTAGTTTTTGTTTAAATTAATTATGTTCTCGGTTTTTATTTCTGAAAGTTTTTCAAGCACATCAGCTTCATATAATTTAGGTAGCGTTTGTAATGCTGTACCAACATCTGCTTTGTAATTTATATAATCCTGAAACGTTATGCCATCAATAACACGACTGTTATAAGCACTTCTAAATCTTACACCACCTTCATTGACATGATAACTGTAGGCTAAATAGTCAATTTTATTAGTGTCCTTATTTATCCAATAATAAAACTGGTCGTCAAAGTCTTGTCCACCACCTGCTTCATTAAAAGTAATTTGTATGACTGCATAGTCTTTGTTTTTTATAGTAGTAGCTTCAATATAACTAGCGTTAACAGCAGGATCATTTAATTTGTAAGGTAACATAGCAAAATAAATAACCGAGTTTATCGCTCCTGAGCTATCCACAATTTCCTTTTCCGTTAGTGTAACTGCTTTGTTATTTAAAAGTCTTGAAAATGTAGTGTTAGTCAATATATCTTGGATCGTATCGTTGTCCTTTATATACGTTTTTATGTATTTATAATTAGAGCCATCATTTTTAAATTGATACTGCTTATCTCTAAAAGTAAACGCATAATGTGCAGTTTGGTATAAGTCGCCACCATGAGCCAAAATAGTTTTATTTATAATTTGCTGCGCTTTACTAAGGGTAGTCGTTGTTACTGTTGTACTATCTATGACTGTTGCAGTATTACTAGTGTTACGCTCTTTACAAGACGTGTTTAGGACTAATAATAGTAGTATAATAACAGGTCTTAAAATGGTCATTGGTTAATTTTTAGATGAAATTACAATTTTTGTCGTTTTAAAAACAAGACCTTTCAGTTAATTAGTAAAATTTTATGATAGCTTCCATCTTGGATATGTATGTCGAAGTGTTTAAAATGTACTTAAAAATTTTACTTTTGTAACATGGTAGATAATTTTGAAAACGAATATTTTGGTATAGGTATCCAAAACGGAAAAACACCAGAAAACTTAGGTGTCCTTTGGCGTACTGCACAAAATTTAGGTGCTAGCTATATTTTTACAATTGGTAATAGGTATGCTAAACAAGCTTGCGATACGCATAATGCAGTCAAGTCTATGCCATATTTTCATTATGATACCTTTCAGGATTTTTATGATAACATCCCAAAAGGTGCGCGATTAGTAGGTGTGGAACTGGATGATACAGCTGTAGATCTAGAAACCTTCCATCATCCTAGACGTTGTGTCTATTTATTAGGTGCAGAGGATCATGGATTATCTAAACAAGCGATAGATAAAAGCCATTTTTTGGTTAAATTTAAGTCGCAATTAAGCTTAAATGTATCTGTTGCAGGAAGTATTGTGATGTATGATAGAGGAATAAACAAACCAAGGTCGTAACTTTGCGGTCTATTAAATAAGATTAAGATGGCACATAAAGCAGGTTTTGTAAATATTATTGGTAATCCAAACGTAGGTAAGTCAACACTTATGAATGCCTTTGTAGGCGAAAAATTGTCTATAATTACCTCTAAGGCACAAACCACAAGACATAGGATTTTAGGGATTGTTAATGGTGAAGATTTTCAGGTAATACTAAGTGATACACCAGGAATAATTAAACCAGCTTACGAGCTGCAAGCCTCTATGATGGATTTTGTTAAGTCCGCTTTTGATGATGCAGACATCCTTATTTATATGGTAGAAATTGGTGAAAAAGAATTAAAAGACGAAGCGTTTTTTAATAAAATTACCAATGCTAAAATCCCTGTTTTATTACTTTTAAACAAAATTGATAAATCTAATCAAGAGCAGTTAGAAGAGCAAGTACAATCTTGGGCTACTAAAGTACCAAATGCAGAGATTATTGCTATTTCGGCTTTAGAAGGGTTTAATGTAAAAGAGGTTTTTGATCGTATTATCGAATTATTGCCAGAATCTCCAGCATTTTATCCAAAGGATCAATTAACAGACAAGCCAGAACGCTTTTTTATAAACGAAACCATTCGAGAAAAAATCTTAATGCATTATAAAAAGGAAATCCCTTATGCAGTAGAGATTGATACGGAAGAGTTTTTTGAAGAAGACCAAATAATCAGGGTAAGATCTGTAATTATGGTGGAGCGCGAAACCCAAAAAGGGATTATAATTGGACATAAAGGAAGCGCTTTAAAACGTGTAGGTGTAGAGGCTAGAAAGGATCTAGAAAAATTCTTTGGTAAGCAAATTCACTTAGAGCTTTATGTAAAAGTTAATAAAAATTGGAGAAGCAACCAACGTCAGTTAAAACGTTTTGGTTACAATCAGTAGCATATTTTAATGTAATCGTTGCTTTGACTTAACTTTAGGTTAAACTTGATGTTTCACTTTTATGGTTTATAAAAAAACCAACTAAAAATGAAACATTTAAAAAAGTCAGTACTATTATTTTCAGCCTTAACATTATTCCATTGTGCAAACGATGATGACGCTTCAGTAGATTTACCAACAGTAAATACAGCAGTTAATTTTACTTATAAAACCACAATTAATGTTGGAGGTGAGGCTGCTGCCGAAATTTCTGCATATGATAAAACAACAAAAAAGTTGTTTGTTACTAATGCTGAAAGTAATGAGATTTCTATTTACAACCTTACAGATTTAGAACTACCAATGCAAGAAGCATCCATTAGCTTAAATGGTTTTGGTGCACCTAATAGTGTAGCGGTTTTTGATGGTAAGTTAGCAGTAGCTGTTGAGGCTTCAATTAAACAAAATCCAGGACAAATAAGAGTGTATAATACTGCTGATGCGTCTTTAAATAATACTTATACAGTTGGTGCGTTACCAGATATGGTTACATTTTCTAAAGATGGTAATTTTATTTTATCAGCTAATGAAGGCGAGCCAAATGGAGATTATACCAACGATCCCATGGGAACGGTAAGTATTATCGATTTAAATAATAATACAGTTACCACATTAGATTTTACAAGTTTTAATAGCCAAGAGGCTACTTTGGAAGCCAATCACTTTAGAGTAACAGGATTAAATGCAGATCTAGCAAAAGACGTTGAGCCAGAATATATTACAGTGTCAGAAGACTCGCAGACAGCTTGGGTATCTCTTCAAGAAAATAACGGAATTGCAAAAATTAACCTGCTAACAAAAACCATTGAAGCTATTTTTCCTTTAGGTTATAAAGACCACATGTTGCCTCAAAATAGTTTGGATGCTAGTAATGAGGATGGCGTAACCCAACTTAAAAATTGGCCAGTTAGAGGTTTGTACCAACCAGATGCTATTGTATCTGTTAGAATAAACGGAACAGATTATGTGATTTCTGCTAATGAAGGTGATGCAAGAGAATATGAAGGTACTCCTGGTTATATTGACATTGACAGAGTTAAAGATTTAACTTTAGATGCGACTATGTTCCCAGTGTCAGAGGATTATCAAAACGAAGCTAATTTAGGACGATTAAATGTGATGTTGTCTGAAGGCGATATTGATAACGATGGTGATTATGACTATTTGTATAGTTATGGTGCACGTTCGTTTTCTATCTGGAGTGCAAATGGTGCTTTAGTGTATGATAGTGGTAATAGTATTGCAACGCAAACCTTAGCAGCTACTCCAGCAACTTTTAATGATGAGGATAAACGAAGCGATGATAAAGGTGCAGAACCAGAAAGTGTTGATGTTTTAAATATTGGTAACCAACGTTATATTTTATTTGTTGGCTTAGAGCGTACAGACCAAATTATGGTGTATGATATTACTAATCCAAATGCACCTGTGTTTTTATCCATTTTATCACATGCTGGAGACGAGGCTCCAGAAGGCTTGTTAGCTATTCCTGCAGCAGATAGCCCAACAGGAAAAGACTTGCTAGTTGTGTCTAACGAGGATAGTGGTACAGTAACCTTTTACGAAAATCAACAATAAGATATATAAGATATAATCGAATTTTTAAAAAAAGCTTCAGTGTAAACTGAAGCTTTTTTTATTCATCTAAAACACTACTCATAAACGTGTAAAGTGCTGTCATTTCTTTTTGGTTAGACGTTTTACTTAAACGTCCAGAAAAATACAATATAAACCATAGTATAACCATACCAATTAGTCCCCAAACTTGTAATTGATAGTCTACTTTTAAGGCATAATTGGAGTAAGCCCAAATACAAAATGCTATAAATAATCCAGCAACTAAAAAATGTAAAAACATAAATAATGTCCAAACTGTAGGATTGGGACCAAAAAGCCCATACAATTGACTTTTGTTGTTTTCTAGATCATTTATCTCTAAATGTAATTGTGGTGACCAAAATTGTTGTTGCGCTTTTGGTAATTTAATAAACACATGATCATCCACTCTGGAGACTATAAATTGCTTCTGGTCCAGTCGTTTAGCTTCAAAAGCTTCTAAAACAGACGTATGTGATTTATTTAATTCTATCTTAAATCGTGGTCGCAGCACGACTTCATTTAAATTTTCGTTCATAATTATCTCATAATGAAAGTAAAATACTATTTTTTCTCAAACTAAACACTACCTTTGCACTCGCTTACAGGATATGTAATGCATAAAAAAACAAAGATATGGGTAATATAGTAGCTATTGTAGGAAGACCAAATGTTGGTAAATCAACTTTTTTTAATCGTTTAATTCAACGTCGTGAGGCAATTGTGGATGCTGTTAGTGGTGTTACAAGAGATAGACATTATGGTAAAAGTGATTGGAACGGAAAAGAATTTTCGTTAATCGATACAGGAGGATATGTAAAAGGAAGTGATGATGTTTTTGAAGCAGAAATCGATAAACAAGTTGTTTTAGCTATTGAAGAAGCAGATGCCATTATTTTTATGGTAAATGTGGAAGATGGTGTAACAGGAATGGATGAGGATGTTGCAAGATTACTGCGTAAAGTTACAAAACCTGTCTTTTTAGTAGTTAATAAAGTAGATAATGGTAAGCGTGAAGAAGATGCTGTCGAGTTTTATAACTTAGGACTTGGTGAATACCACACTATTGCTAGTATTAACGGAAGTGGTACTGGAGATTTATTAGATGCTTTAGTAGCAGCATTACCAGAAGTAGAAGAGGAGGAAGAGGAAGTAGATGCTATACCACGTTTTGCAGTAGTTGGTCGTCCTAATGCTGGAAAGTCATCGTTTATAAACGCCTTAATTGGTGAAGATAGATATATTGTTACAGATATAGCTGGTACAACCAGAGACTCTATTGATACAAAATATAACCGTTTTGGATTTGAATTTAATCTAGTAGATACTGCAGGTATTAGAAAAAAATCTAAGGTAAAAGAAGACTTAGAGTTTTACTCTGTAATGAGAAGCGTACGTGCTATTGAGCATTCTGACGTTTGTCTTTTAGTAGTTGATGCTACCAGAGGATTTGATGGACAAGTACAAAATATATTTTGGTTAGCACAACGTAACAGAAAAGGTATTGTAGTGCTAATAAATAAATGGGATTTAGTAGAAAAAGACCACAAGTCAACTATCGAATTTGAAAAATACATCAAAACACAATTAGAGCCTTTTACTGATGTGCCAATTGTATTTATTTCGGTATTAACTAAGCAACGTATTTATAAAGCTATTGAAACCGCTGTTGAGGTGTACCAAAACCGATCTAAGCGTATCAAAACTAGCGAGCTTAATGAGACTTTATTACCTATCATAGATAATTATCCACCACCAGCTTATAAAGGTAAATTTGTTAAAATTAAATACGTAATGCAATTGCCAACACCACAACCGCAATTTGCTTTTTTCTGTAACTTACCACAATACGTGCGTGAAGGATACAAGCGTTATTTAGAAAACAAATTACGTGAGTTGTATGACTTTAAAGGTGTGCCAATTAGCGTTTACATGCGTAAAAAATAATTTTAAGGAAATTTTAAGTTTCTTTTAAGACTAAAGATAATATTACAAGGTTACTTTCGTTTTTGAAAATAAAGAGCTACTAATCAGGCTTTATAACATCAACCAAAAACCAATGCGTAATCTAATCATTATCACAGCACTGCTGTGTACCGCTTTTTCATTTAGTCAATCCAAAGAATTTATTATAACAGGTCAGGTGCTTGATGACTTAGATCAAGCACCTTTAGAAGCCGCAACGGTTTATCTAGAGCGTGTCAAAGATAGTAGTTTAGTAACTTATACTATTACAGATAAAAATGGCGCTTTTAGTTTAGAAGATGCTAGTGCTGAAGAAAATTTAAACCTTCTAGTGTCTTACGTAGGTTACCAATCTTACAAGAAACAAATAGCTATCAAAGCAGGTGGAACCATTAATTTGGGTAAAATTAATTTGCAAATTAGTAATGCCTTAGATGAGGTAGTTATCAAGTCTTCAGCTCCTGTAACTATTAAAAAAGATACTTTAGAGTTTAATGTAAATTCATTTAAAACCAAAAAAGACGCAACTGTAGAGGATTTACTAAAACAATTACCAGGTGTCGAAATTGACGAAGAAGGTAAGATTAAAGTTAACGGTAAAGAGGTTAATAAAATATTGGTAAACGGTAAACCCTTTTTTGGAAACGATCCTTCTATTACAATAAAAAACTTAACTAAAGAGATTATTGAAAAAATCCAAGTTGTTGATACCAAAACAAAAAGTGAAGCCTTTACAGGAGAAGAAGGAGATAAAGAAAACAAAACCATAAACTTAACCATAAAAGAAGAAAACAATAAAGGTGTTTTTGGACGTGTTGCAGCAGGAGTTGGGACAGATAAAAGGTATGAGTTTGCCGGAATGTTTAATAGGTTTGACAACGACCAACGTATTAGCGTTTTAGTTGGTGGTAATAACATAAACTCGCCAGGATTTAGTTTTGGTGAAATCGAAAAAATGTTTGGTAGTGGTGGAAGCCGAAGTTGGGATAGCAATGGTTCTTTTAGTATTAACGGAAGACAATTTGGAGGTGGTCAAGGGATTACAACCTCTAAATTAGCAGGAGCCAATTATGCAGATGCTTTAAGCGAAAAAACAGAAGTTGCTGCAGATTATTTTTTCTCAAACAGTAACTCTGAAAACGAAACGTCTTCCCAAAGGGAAACTATTTTATCAGATTCTAGATATTTTTCTAATTCTAGATCTCGCTCAAATAACGATACACAAAGTCATACTGTAAATTCGGATTTTGAAATAAAAATTGACACTACATTTTTTATAAACATCAAACCATCTTTTGCTTACTCAAAAAGTACAACAGATTATACTAGTCAAGACGAAACTTTAGATGAGGATAGAGCGTTAACCAACCAATCTACATTATCATCGTTTGTAGATAATCGCGTTAAAAACTTTTCAAATGAAATTAGCGTTACTAAAAAGTTTGGTAATAAAGGTGCCTATTTAAGATTTGGATTGGATAACAGTTTTAATAATAGCGAAAGTGAAGACTTTATAAATTCTAATACCGAAGTGTTTGGATCAAGTCCAGAAACTATTAACCGAAACCAATTTACTGATGGTGATAATACTAGCAACAATTTACAAACAGATATAAGCTATAGATTGCCAATTATTGAAAAAGAATTTTTTGTAAGTTTTGATTATGAATACCAACGTAATAAAGACGAAAACAAACAAAGTACCTTTGATTATAACTCTGGTACAGATAATTATGATGCTTTTAATGAACTGTTAAGTACAGATTTTGAATACACAGATATTAAAAGCGCACCAGGAGTTAGCTTAAGTTATAATAAAGAAAAATGGTCTGCTAGAGTAGGTGCAGATTACGTGTCTAGAACTTTGAAAAATCAAGATGGATTACGACCGCAATTTAATGTTGAAAGAGATTTTAAAGCAGTCGAGCTAAGGTCTAATTTTAATTATAGATTTAGTAAAAAGGCTTCTATTTATGCCAATTATAGACTATCAAATAGACCTCCATCTTTAAGACAATTACAAGCGTTTGAGGATGTGTCAAACCCATTAAATACAGTTGTTGGTAATCCTAATCTAGAGCCAACTAATGAGCATAGTTTTTACATGGGCTTTAATGCTTATAATTGGCAAGAACGTTCTGGTTTTTACATGTATGCTAATATTTCTAGAAGCCAAAATGCAGTCGTGTCTAGAACAACAATTGATCCAGCAACTTTAAAACGTATTACTACTTATGACAATGTAGACGGTAATCAAAGTGGGTATTTTGGAGTGGATTATAGTAAAAAGTTTAAAATAGACTCTTTACAATCTGTAAGATTTAAAATTGGTAACTGGTCAAACTTTTCAAAAAATATAAACTATAATAATGACGTGCAATACGCAAGTAATGTATTGGTGTTTAATCCAAACTTTGGGATTGATTATGTTTATAATACTATTTTTGAGTTTAAACCACGTTACCGAATTTCATTTTCAAATAATAAATACGATATTGAAGCTTTTGAAGATAGAAACTTTACATCTCATAATTTAGATTTAAATACTGCATTTTTTCTTCCAAAAGGTTTAGAATGGCGAAATGATGTCACCTATAATTATAATCCAAATATAGCAGATGGTTTTCAAAAAGATGCTTGGTTTTGGAATGCTAGTGTAGCGTATTCAGTATTAAAAGATAAAGGGTTAGTCACGCTAAAAGTTTATGATTTATTAAATCAAAATACCAACGCAAGACGTACAGCTACTAATGACTATATACAGGATACGCAAAGTACTGTATTACGTCAATACTTTATGCTTAACTTTAGTTGGAAGTTTAATAGTTTAGGGTCTAAGGGAGAATCTAGAGATAATGGTATGTATTACATGGATTAATTAATCCATAACCTACATAAAGTCTATAATAAAAAAAAGCAGCTTACCTTAAAATGTAAGCTGCTTTTGTGTTGTATAATATGTGTTTAGTTAATGTGGATTGTTAATAATGGTTTAGTATTTTTAGTTCATGCAGTTATTTTAATCCAAAGTGATTTATAGGACCATTTCCATGTCCTAAAATTTTGTTTTTACCATTAGTAATAGCAACGTTTATGTATTCACAAGCTTGCTTAACAGCATACTCTAAATCATCGTCTTTGCTTAAAAATGCAGCTATACTTGACGATAAACTACAACCAGTACCATGTGTATTATTTGTGTTTATTCTTGGGTTTTTAAACACAGATAATGTATCAGTTGAAAAATTGTACAATACATCAAACATATCGTCTGAAGTATCTTCTAAATGACCACCTTTTAATAATACAGATGTTTTAAACGTTAGGGCAATATCTTTTGCAGCAGCTTTAACGTTGTTTTTATGGATTACATATCCAATTAATGTTTCTGCTTCCTTGCTATTTGGTGTAATTAACAATGCTTTTGGCAATAATTTTTTTAAGCAATCTATAGCTTGGTCTGTAATTAACTTGTCGCCTGATGTTGCTATCATTACAGGATCTATTACAACGTTTTTTGTATGGTATTCAGCTAATTTTATACCAACAATTTCTATTACTTCACAGGAATGGAGCATGCCTATTTTTATGGCATCAAAATTAATATCTGAAAACACAGCATCTAGTTGGTTTTCAATATGCAAAATAGGCATTGGATGTATATCAAAGACACCTTTGGTATTTTGCGCTGTAGATGCAGTTATAACACTTGCTGCAAATGCGCCACATGCCGAAATACTTTTGATATCAGCCTGTATTCCTGCGCAACCACCAGAGTCGCTACCAGCAATAGTTAATACACTTTTGTAGGGTGTTTTTATATTTTCCATGATTCTTTATTATAAGCACTATCCCAAAACATCCATTCTAATTTTGAAGCTTTTTCAAAAGCTTTATTCATGTTATTTATACTTTCTTGTGATGCTTTAATGGTATGCTTGTTAGTTATTTCAATTGCACTTTTTACTGAATTTGCAAATGCTTCTCCACCATAGGTATTAATCCAATCTTGGTATGGATTGTTGTTTTTATTTGTCTGATTGGCTAAGATGTAATCTCCAATCTGTTGGTAAATAGTAAAACATGGAAGCACAGCTGCAAGACCTTCTTCTAAAGATTTAGTATGTGCCATACGCGATAAGTAACTTATATAAAGTTCGCGCGTAATTGAAGCTTCATTTGTAATAGTTTTTTGATTAAGAAAATTTTGATGCAAGGCATTTTCTACATTTATGATTCCTGTGGCTGCATTCAAAAAAAACTGTGTATCATTTTCATCAGAACATTTTATACCTATTTGTGCCAAAATCTTTTTGTATTCAGATAAATAAATAGCGTCTTGATTTATATAAAAATAAAATATGTCTTTTGGAAGCGTTCCAGCCATAAGCTCTTGTATAAAACTATGCGCTTTTATCTGTTCTAAAATGTGTGCTGTTTTTAAATTTATTTTTTCGTACCAGTTTGACATATAATTTCTTTTAATTGTGCTGTTGCTTGTTCTGGATTGTCAGCTTGTGAAATAGCCGAAACTATTGCTACACCATCTGATCCATGTTGTATTATGCTTGCAGTATTTTTGTTGTTGATACCTCCAATACAAATAATAGGTATGCTGCATATTTTTTTTATTTCTTTTAAGCCTGCAATACCTATAGGCGAGTCTAAATCTTTTGTTTTTGTATTAGTATTAAAAATTGGAGATATGCCAATATAATTCACGTCTAGATGGTTAGCTTCCAAAGCTTGTTTTATATTGCTTACAGACCAACCTATAATTTTGTTTTTGCCCAATAACTTACGAGCAAGTCCTACAGGCATATCTTTTTGACCAATATGCACACCATTTGCATCTATAGCTAAAGCAATATCTATTCTGTCATTTATAATAAGTGGAATCTTGTATTTTAAACAAAGATTTTTTACAGCTAAGGCTCGAATATAAAATGCTTTTGTATTTAGTTTTTTTTCTCTTAATTGAACTATGCTCACACCACCTTTTAAACTGGATTCTAAAACCTTTAAAAACGCTGTATTGTCAGTTATTCGTTCATCAGTAACATACATTAGTGAATAATCTTGCTGTTTCATTCTTTATTAGAAATTTGGTATAAAGCATCAAGAAAATTTACTTGAAAACTTCCAGTACCATGTGATATTTTATCAACCATATTTCCAGCTTTTCCCATTAATTCCATTGCCATATGTGAAGCCACATGGTAGTTTGTGTTTACAGCTACACAAGATCCAATGATGCTAGTAGCAGTGCAACCCATTCCGGTAACTTTGGCCATAATAGGTTTTCCTTTGGTTACTTTATCCATAAGCTCTCCAGTAATAATATAATCTACTGCACCACTTATAACAATGGTACTATTTAATTTTTTTGAAAGCTCTTGAGCTGCATTTAATGCGTTTTCTGAACTTATTGTACTATCAACACCTTTAGTATTATTGCTTAATTGAGTTAATGCTAAAATTTCTGATGCATTTCCTCTAATAACCGAAGGTTTATATTGTTCAATAATTCTTAGAGCAGTTTTAGTTCTGTATGAAGAAGCGCCTACACCTACAGGGTCAAAAACAACTGGTATATTAAGTTGGTTTGCTTTTTTAATGGCTAATTCCATTGCTTCAACCCACTTTGGGCTTAGTGTTCCCATATTAATGACCAAAGCTGAAGCAATGGAAGTAATATCTTCGACCTCTTCAATTGCATGTGCCATTACAGGTGATGCGCCAATAGCAAGTAAAGCATTGGCAGTAGTGTTCATCACGACATAGTTGGTGATGTTATGAACTAAAGGTGCCTGTGCTTTTAATTCATTTAAAATTTTGTTGAGTTGTTGTTTTTTAGACATAGTATTTATTGTCAATTTTTATAATAAAAAAAGCCACTTTCGTAGCTGCGAAAGTGGCTTGTATAATTATATATCCAATTATGTACAAGGCTCGTTTCCCTCCGCTGTTGTTAAACATATCAGGTTCATAGGGTATAATCTCAGCCATATTTGGGCACCCCTAACGATTTTGTAAAGTTACTTTTTTTGTTTGAATTTGTCTATATACTTCAATTTTTAATTGGTTACATTGTTGAATATGGTTTTATTCAACGTATACTTTTTGAGTGTATTCCATTATGTTTTTCAAAATGATTGTATTAATTCTTTCTTTATTAATAACTCCATTTTCATTATTTCTTTCCCAAAATTCATAAAGATGTTCTACTTCATCAGATAATAAAAAATAGTCATATTGTTCTTTCTTAAATCTTTGAAGTTCCTCAAAATTGAATGTTCTTTTCTGTATCAAATTTCCGTTTTCAATCTCCAAATATTCAAATATTCCGTTTTCAGGTTCTTTGTCAAATTCTCCTCTAAATTCATCAATTCTTATAAGTCCAGAATACCATGTAAACTTGTTATTTGGAAATAATTCTTCTCGAAATGATTGCATATTAAAATTTATGTCAGTCAACCAATCTAGTTCTTTAATTAAAAGCTTATTATTTTTGACCTCAAATATCGCAACGTATCCTCTCCACAAAGCACTACAACTTATTTCAAATTTAGGACGTTTTTCTGGATGTTGTCGAAAGTAGAGTTCTATTAGTTCAGTATTAAGATAATATTCTTGATTTTCATAAATAAGTTTATCTCTGATTTGACGTGTCATTTTTTAATTGTGCAAAACGGTTGTGTATATGAAAAGTAGCGCTGAAAATATACGCTATCTATTAGGATGAAACACGAGCCGAATTTTTAAATTTTACTATTTATCTTTTTTATTGGAAATCGTCAAATTTAAAAATTTGGCGACTTCCTAAAAATGCCCGAACCTTTTTGTTAGCAAAGACTCGCGCTATTTTTTATATACGTTGTTGTAAAACGTTTTTATTCCACAATAATCGCTTTAGGCAATATTCCTCTATTTTCAAACATAAAACCGAAATTAGGCTTATTTTCAATTCCATTTAATTCCTCAATTATATTCAGCAATAGTTTTTTTGTTTCGTTTATTTCTTTTGTGCTATCAACATTTATACTAATCAGCTTTTTCTCGTTTTTTAGTGAGTAATTCCTATTATTTGTTGGATTGAAAAGATGATTTGTCAGAGCAAATTTTAAGCTATCTATTGGGAATTTCAGCTCGTAATTTACAGTAATACTATCGGTATTTACATAAAGTACTTCTCTTAATTTGTAATCAAATATACTTTCGCAAAATTGTAATGGTTGGATTTTATAAACTTTGTCGTCAGTCTCCAATTTAAAAATAGCATATTCACTTAAACAGTCAGTTTCGTCCAAAATTTTTATAATTCCATTGTAATTCTTAAGTGTATCAATATCGTACTCAACTAATTCGTTATCGACCAAACGAAAAGTCATAAAACGTTGAATTGGTTTTTCAATCGCAACTCGTTTTTCTCCGTTATTATTTTGTCCGCAAGCAGTCAGCAGAAGAATTAAAATCAGTATGGATAATGTTGTTCTCAAATGTTTTACAACAATGATATATAATGCTTTTATTCTAAAAAAAATTACCAACCTCCAGAAGCGCCTCCACCTCCAAAGCCACCTCCACCGAAGCCTCCACCAAATCCACCTCCTCCAGAAGAGCCTCCAAAACCACCTCCAAATCCTCCGGAACCGCTTCTGTAACCTCCACGTCCAGAGTTGCTTAAAATGATAGCTTCTAAAATACTTCGTGTCGTGTTGCCACCACCTCCAAAGTTATCTGTACCATTTCCACCTTTTTGGTTTTTAGATACAGAGATTAGTATGATGACAAACACAATAAACAAAAAGAATATAAGTCCTACAGGGAAGTCTCCTGCATTGGTGTTCTGTCTAGAGCCTTGATATGCTCCAGTTAAGACTTCAAAAATAGCATCAGCACCACGATTTAAGCCTCCATAATAATCATTTTGCTTAAAGTATGGTATTATGTCTCTTTCTATAATACGACGCGACATAGCATCTGTTAATAAATGCTCTACTCCATAACCAGTACTAATATTTATTTTGCGATCGTCTCTGGCCAATAAAATAAATACACCATTATCTTCTTTTTCTTGACCAATTCCCCAAGCATGTGCCCATTGTGTGCCTAAATAATTAATGTATTCTCCATCAGTGGATGCTATTATTGCAACCACAATTTGAGTTGAGGTTGTGTCAGAGTATTTTATTAATTTGTTTTCTAAAGTGCTTTTCTCACTTGCAGATAACAAATTTGCATAATCATAGACACTAGTTTGTCCACCATTTGATAGGCTTGGTTTTTCTGGTATTTTAAATTGTGCAAAACCTGTGCTAAACGATAGTAACAGTAATAATACAATGATTGGCATTGTATACTGTTTTATAGATTGCTTAAAAACTGCTAACCGTTGGTTTTTTAATTTCATCCTTTAGAGATCGTATTTGTCAACTGGTTAGTGTCATTATCTTGGACTGGAAAATGGGTTTTTAGTTGTTGGCCAGCATGTAAAATACCATCTACTAACCCTTGTTTAAACTGACCATTTTTAAATTGATTTTGGATAATTAACTTAGTGTTGTCCCAAAAATCTTTAGTCACAACATCGTTAATACCTTTATCTCCATAAATCCCAAATTTATGGTCGTTTACAGCAACGTAAATTAAAACACCATTTCTGTCTTTAGTATTATGCATTTTTAAAACAGAAAACACTTGTAATGCGCGACCTTCAAGGTTGTCATTACAAGTGTTTTCAATATGCACACGGATTTCTCCAGACGTATGGTCTTCTGCTATACGTATAGCCTCAACAATTTCTTGCTCTTCGGTAGTGGATAGAAAAGATTCTACGTCTTCAGGTATCATGTTTTTAGTCAAATTTAAATTCTACATCAGGTACGTTTTCAGATCCTGGATCAGCTTTGTATCTAGCCATTTCTTTAAATCCAAACCATCCTGTTAATAAGCTGTTAGGGAATTTAGAAGTATAAATATCATATTTATTTACTTCTTCATTATATCTGTCTCTAGCAACATTTATTCGGTTTTCAGTACCTTCTTGCTGAGAGATAAATTCTTTAAACTGTTCTGTAGTTTTTAATTCTGGATATCTTTCAAAAGAGGCAATAAGTCTACTAAAAGATCCACTTAATTCACTCTGTGCTTTTTGAAAAGCTTCCATTTTTTCTGGAGTTAAATTACTAGCATCAATATTAACAGATGTTGCTTTTGCACGTGCTGCAATAACTTCGTTTAACGTTTTTCTTTCAAAGTCAGCAGATCCTTGAACTGTTTTAATTACACTACTATATAAGTCATTACGTCTTTGGTAAGTGCTCTCTACATTAGACCATGCAGTTTTTGCATTAGCTTCTAAAGTTACTGCTGTATTGTTTATTCCTACTGCCCATTTGTATAAGCTAAAAGCAATTATTGCAATAATAATTACTGGTACAAGCCATTTTTTCATAATTGTTGGTTTTAAAGTTGTTCTTTTAGTTTGATTAGTTGATCTCTTACACCTTCCAATTTAGCTATAATTTCAAAATTATCAAGTGTTTTTTTTCTTTCTTCTTTTAAATGAATTTTTGCACCATCCAAAGTAAACCCACGTTCTTTTACTAAATGAAAAATTAGTTGAAGGTTTTTAATGTCTTCAGGTGTAAATTTTCGATTGCCTTTTGCTGTCTTTTTTGGCTTAAGCTCGTCAAATTCTTTTTCCCAAAAACGGATTAATGATGTGTTAACATCAAATGCTTTAGCGACTTCACCTATGGTGTAATACCGTTTTTCTGGAAGGTCTATAATCATTAATCTAAAGATTGGTTTTCAAGTGAAGCACGTTCTAATAACTTATTAAACTCTTCTGGTGTTAAACTACCATAGTAAAAGTTAATTGGGTTAATGCGTTCTCCATCTTTAAATATTTCGTAATGTAAGTGTGGTGCTTCAGAGCGTCCTGTACTACCTACAAAGCCAATTAAGTCACCACGTTTAACACGTTGGTTTTTTTGGACATTATATTTAAATAAGTGTGCATATAACGATACATAACCATAGCCATGATCTATTCTAATATGGTTTCCATATCCAGCAGAATTACTGTCTGCACGCTCTACAATACCATCACCAGATGCATAAACAGGTGTACCTCTTGGAGAAGTAAAGTCCATTCCCCAATGCATTTTTCTTAGTTTAGTAAAAGGGTCAGATCGCATACCATAACCAGAAGCCATGCGTGTTAAGTCTTCGTTGCTAACGGGTTGTATAGCAGGAATTGCAAGTAGTAGTTTTTCTTTTTCTTCAGCTAAAACAGCAATTTCATCTAAAGATTTGGATTGTACTACAATACGTTTTAATAGTTTGTCTATACGTTTTGAACTGCTTATAATTAATTCTGAATTATCATAACCATCTAGTTTTTTGTATCTATTTACACCACCAAAACCTGCTTTTCGTTGCTCTTCAGGGATGGGATTGGCTTCAAAATATAACCTATAAATGGCGTTGTCACGATCTTCTATATTGGCTAAGACCGTTTCAGCCTCTTCCATTTTTTTGTTAAGTAAATCAAACTGAAGTTCTAGATTGGTTAACTCGCGTTTTAGGGCTTTTTCTTTTGGAGACTCAAAATAATGACCACCTATAAAAACAAACAAAAAACCAAACAAAGCAGCAGCAACTAAAAATAGTGTTATAAACTTAAATGTGCGTCTTTTTTTGCGCTCTATTTTTTTATAAGAGAGCGTTTCAGAATCATAATAATATTTTACCTTACTCATTATCTAATTTATACTATTTTTGCAATTAATAAACCTGAATTTTTCAGTTAATTAAATAGTAACGAATAACAAATATATAAATTGTTTTAATAAGCGTTAAGCTTATGCTAACAAGATTATCAACATAGTATTATGAACTCTCAAGACATACGCGCAACTTTCCTTAAATTTTTTGAAGATAAAAAACATAGTATCGTACCTTCTGCACCAATGGTGTTAAAGGATGATCCAACATTAATGTTTGTTAATTCTGGTATGGCTCCTTTTAAAGAGTACTTTTTAGGTAATGGTCAACCAAAAAATAATAGACTTACAGATAGCCAAAAATGTTTACGTGTCTCTGGAAAACATAACGATTTAGAAGAAGTTGGTTATGACACCTACCACCACACATTATTTGAAATGTTGGGTAACTGGTCTTTTGGCGATTATTTTAAAAAGGAAGCAATTGCTTGGGCTTGGGAACTTTTAACCGAAGTGTATAAAATTGATAAGGATATATTATACGTTACCGTTTTTGAAGGAAGTGATGATGACGATAACCTTAAAATGGATACCGAAGCTTTTGATATTTGGAAACAGTACATTAGTGAAGACCGTATTTTAAAAGGAAATAAAAAGGATAACTTCTGGGAAATGGGAGAGCAAGGACCTTGTGGGCCTTGTAGTGAAATCCATGTTGATATTAGATCTGCTGAAGAAAAAGCTAAAGTAGATGGTAAGACTTTAATAAATGAAGACCATCCACAAGTTGTGGAAATATGGAATTTAGTTTTCATGCAATACAACCGTAAAGCAAACGGAACCTTAGAAGGTTTGCCTAACAAACATATTGATACAGGAATGGGATTTGAGCGTTTATGCATGGTGTTGCAAAACGTACAATCTAATTACGATACAGACGTATTTACGCCAATAATTAGAGAGATTGAAACCATTACTGGGAAAGATTATAATAAAGAAGAAAAAGTAGATATTGCTATTCGTGTTATCTCTGATCATGTTCGTGCTGTAGCTTTTTCTATAGCAGATGGACAATTGCCAAGTAATACAGGAGCTGGTTATGTAATCCGTCGTATTTTGCGTCGTGCAGTACGTTATGGTTTTACTTTTTTAGATAAAAAAGAACCATTTATTTATCGTTTGGTTAATGTTTTAACCGAAAAAATGGGATCAGCTTTTCCAGAATTAAAAGCACAAAAGCAATTAATAGAAAATGTAATTAAGGAAGAAGAAGCCTCTTTTTTAAGAACATTAGATCAAGGTTTAGCAATTTTAGATCGTATTGTAGACAATGCAACAGATAAGCAAGTGTCAGGATCTAAGGTTTTTGAACTTAAAGATACCTATGGTTTTCCTGAAGATTTAACGGATTTAATTTTACGTGAAAAAGGATTCTCTTATAATAAAGGCGAATTTAATAAGCGCTTAAAAGAACAACAAGGTAGAGGTCGTGAAGCATCAGAGTTAAAATCTGACGATTGGACAGTGCTTATCCAAGATGAAGACCAAGAGTTTATAGGCTACGATCAATTAGAAGCTAAAGTTAAAATTACAAAATACCGTAAAGTCGTTTCTAAAAAAGATGGCGAGATGCACCAACTGGTCTTTAATCTAACACCATTTTATGCTGAAGGTGGAGGACAAGTTGGAGATAAAGGATATATACAAGCTGGGAATGGTGACGTATTTTATATTGTAGATACTAAAAAGGAAAACAACGTTATTATTCACTTAACTAAAGAGTTACCTCGTGATGTAAATCAAGTGTTTGTAGCAAAAGTTGACGAGAAACAGCGTTACAGAACAGAATGTAACCATACAGCAACACATTTATTGCATCAAGCTTTAAGAGAGGTTTTAGGAGAGCATGTAGAGCAAAAAGGTAGTGCAGTACACTCTAAATATTTGCGTTTTGATTTCTCTCACTTTTCTAAGTTAACTGTTGAAGAATTGCGTGATGTAGAAAACTTTGTAAACTCTAGAATAGAAAGTAAGTTACCATTACAAGAAGGTCGTAACGTACCAATGGAAAAAGCGATTGAAGAAGGTGCTATGGCTTTATTTGGCGAAAAGTATGGAGACGCTGTGCGTACAGTACGTTTTGGTCAGTCTATAGAATTATGTGGAGGAACACACGTGGATAACACTGCAGATATCTGGCATTTTAAAATAGTGTCTGAAGGTGCAGTTGCTTCAGGTATACGTCGTATTGAAGCAATTACAAATGATGCTGTTAAGTCTTATTATCAGGACAATAATAGATCATTTTTTGAAATGAAAGATATGCTTAACAACGCACAAGAGCCTGTTAAAGCATTACAGAATCTTCAAGAGGAAAATTCAAGTCTTAAAAAGCAAATAGAACAATTACTTAAAGATAAAGCTAAGAATATAAAAGGCGAGCTTAAAAATGAAATTACAGAAATAAACGGAGTAAACTTCTTAGCTAAACAATTAGATTTAGATCCTTCTGGTATTAAAGATTTATGTTTTGAGTTAGGTAGCCAATTTGACAACTTATACTTGTTATTTGGAGCAGAAAATGATGGTAAAGCAATACTCTCATGTTATGTGTCTAAAAGTTTAGTGGACGCTAAAGGGCTTAATGCAGGAACTATTGTTAGAGAATTAGGTAAACACATCCATGGTGGAGGAGGTGGACAGCCATTTTTTGCAACAGCAGGTGGTAAGCATCCAGATGGTATAGATAATGCTTTAGAGGCTGCTAAAGGGTATATCTCTTAAAGGTTTTTCTCGCAAAGTAGGGAAGTCTTAAAGTTATATTTTTGTAGTTTTGGTTAAATTGAGCAGAATAGAAAATTTGAGGATTACCTGTCATCGATTATAGTTAATTGTTGTTATAATATTCATGTTCAGTTGGGTCCAGGACTTTTAGAGTCCGTTTATGAGGAAATACTTTATACAGAATTAATAGCTGCAGGCTTATCTGTCGAGAGACAAAAAGAGTTACCAGTGGTTTGGAAAAGTAAAACGTTAGATTTGGGTTTTAGGACGGATTTAATTGTGGATAATAAAGTAATCATCGAAATTAAATCAGTGCAAGAAATTCATCCAGTACATCCAAAACAATTACTAACGTATTTAAAATTGAGTGGTTTAAAATTGGGTTTACTGATTAATTTTAATAGTCCTTTAATAAAAACAGGTATAACTCGGATTGTAAATAATTTGTAAATAGATAAGATTTAATTTTTTTAAAAGAATACGTCTTTGCGTCTTAGCGTCTCAGCGAGAGCTATTTGTTCAAAGTGATGGCAGCATTTAATTAGTGTTTTTCATGTTATAAAAACATTTTAAAATTTAAGAATTAAAATAAGATGAATCTTCAAACCAAAATACCATTAAAAAAACAAGAATATAATCTGATAGATTATAACTCTAAAGTGTTTTTGTTAGGCTCATGCTTTGCGGAAAATATTGGTGAAAAATTTGAATATTTCAAGTTTCAGCACTACGTTAATCCGTTTGGTATTTTGTTTCATCCAATAGCCATTCATAATTTAGTATCTAATGCATTACATGGTAAAAAATATGCAGAGGATGACGTGTTTATTAATAACGAGCAGTTTCATAGTTTTGATGCACATTCAAAATTAAGTCAACATACCAAAAGCTTATTATTGCACCAACTTAATGCAGCTTCGCAAAAGACTAGTCATTATTTAAAGCAAAGCACACATGTTGTCATCACTTTAGGTACAGCTTGGGTATACCGTTACTTAAAGACTAATAAAATTGTAGCTAACTGTCATAAAATTCCGCAGCAGCAATTTCAAAAACAAATATTAAGTGTAGATGTTATTGTAGCAGCATTACAGTCTATAATAGAGCAGGTTAAAAAGGTAAATCCTAAGGTTAATTTTATATTTACAGTATCACCTGTTAGGCATATCAAGGATGGTTTTATAGAAAACACACAAAGTAAATCGCATTTACTTGCTGCGCTCCATAAAATGTTGGATGACCAATCTCATTATTTTCCTTCTTACGAAATTATGATGGATGAGTTACGTGATTACCGTTTTTATAACCAAGATTTGCTACATCCAAGTCCATTAGCGGTCGATTATATTTGGGATAGGTTTAAAACGGTTTGGATGGCAGATTCTGCTATTGCTATTATGTCTGAAGTAGATATTATTCAAAAAGGATTACAGCACAAACCATTCAATCCAAACTCGACTGCACATCTTAAATTTGTACAGCAATTGGTAGAAAGACAAATTACGCTAACAAATCAGTTTCCTAATATTAAGTTTTAGTAATTTGTAAGTAGTTGATTTGTAGCTTTTTTAATACAAATATTGCTTACAACTAATTATTTATCCTTTTTGTCGAATAAAAAATATTAAACGAAAAAGTAGGCTTATTTTTATAAAGCTATTAATCATTATATTTTCAAACACCAACCATAGAACTGCCAATCTAGTTTTTATGTTGGTGTTTTTTTTGTTACTAATTTTTTAAGTTTTTTTCGATTCTTAAAAGTCTCTTTTTAATTAGTAACGGTAGGTTTTAAATGTTGCTAAATTTTTCAATAATTATTAAAATCTTAAATGCTTTTTTTATGTACTTTTATGGTATGCGAAAAATAGTAATAGGTATAGTAATAGCGTTTGTAGTTTCTTTTGTAATAAAGAAGTGTACAGAAGGTAGTGCAGATAAAACAGTTGTAAGAGAACACTCTGCGTTAATCCAAAAACAAATAAATAATGTTGGTAAATTAATTGTTACCGAAGGGTATTTTAGTGATGCTTACAGTTATAAAAACTCTAAAGCTTTGTTTGCTAATTTAACCTCAGATAAACAAGCATTAGTTATTGTAAATGCTGAGGTTACTGTGGCTTATGATTTAAGTAAAATTGAATATGAAATAGATAGTATTAATAAGGTTTTAAAAATAAAATCTATTCCTAAAGAAGAATTAAAAATCTATCCAAATTTAGAATATTACGACGTAGAAAGTGGATACCTTAACGCTTTTAATCATGACGATTATAACAAAATAAAAGAAATTGTTACAACACGCATAACAAAAAAAATAGAGGCATCCAATTTACGTATTAATGCTAAAAACAGATTGGTAAGCGAGCTGTCTAAATTTTATATTTTAACCAATAGTTTAGGTTGGACGTTGCAGTATAACGACAGTAAAATAGATACTCCAGACAGGTTAGAAATTTTAAAACTATAGCTTATTATATAGGCTTTGCCATCCACCACCATTCATAACCTCTACACCATTGCTGCGTAAAATTGCTGCAGCACTACCAGAGCGCATACCACTTGCACAACAAGTAATTACTGGCTTGTTCCATTTTTTTATATCTGCAACTTTTGCTTGTATTTGTTGTAACGGAATATGTTTAGAACCTGGAATAGCTCCAGAGTCATATTCTGCTTTTGAGCGTACATCTAATATAACAGCACCTCGATCTGTAAATTCTTTTATTTTATTGGCTTTATTTCCAAAAAGAAAACTAAAAATTCCCATAGTATAATTGTTTATTACAAAGCTACTAATTTGAAACTTAAAAATCCTTAAATTTGTGTAACTTCAACTTAAAAAAAAGCAGTATATGTCTCAAGCATACGTTAATCAATCCATTGAAAATAACATAGGTTACATCACTTTTTTTACACCAGAACATAATGCGATGCCTAGTCCAATTTTAAAACAATTGGAATTAGCTATTAAAGATGCAGGTAAAAATAATGACATTAAAGTAATTGTTTTAAAAAGTGGAGGCGAGCGTACATTTTGTGCAGGAGCAAGTTTTACAGAGTTAGTGGCTATTACTAATTTAGAAGAGGGTAAGCGCTTTTTTTCTGGTTTTGCAAATGTAATTAATGCGATGCGTAAATGTCCAAAGTTAATTATTGGTCGCGTACAAGGTAAAGCTGTTGGAGGTGGTGTTGGATTGGCAAGTGCAACCGACTATTGTTTGGCTACTAAGTTTGCTGCCATAAAACTTAGCGAAATTAGTATTGGAATTGGACCTTTTGTTATTGAGCCTGCAGTTACTAGAAAAATGGGTCAAACTGCGTTTTCTCAAATGACTATTGATGCCGAATCATTTTTTACTGCAGAATATGCAAAAGAAAAAGGCTTATATGCCAATGTGTTTGATTCTGTTGAAGCGTTAGATAATGCTGTAGATATTTTAGCTGCTAAATTGGCAAGTTACAATCCAGAAGCTTTGCTAGAACTTAAAAGAGTGCTATGGGAAGACACAAATGAGTGGTGTGTTTCTCTACTGGAGCGTGCCGAAATTAGTGGAAAACTAGTTTTAAGTGATTTTACTAAAGAGAAATTGAAGAGTTATAAGTAGGTTTTAATAATATCTAATTTATAAAACATATAAATGCAAAAATTAAAAATCTTCTACACGTTTGTTATTATCTCTAGTATATTAACGCTATTTAATAATGGATTTATAGTGTTAAATTTAAGTGCAATAGTTAGTGTATTAGGTATTGTAGCTTCAATTTTGTTTTTTGCTAAAAAGTTTAATTTCTACTATGTAGCTATACTATGGATAGTAGCTCAAATCCCTTACGTTGCATATCAAAATGATATTTTTGATTTGTCTCAATTTTTACACTTTCATTTAGCAATAACTATTGGTCAATTATCAATTGGTGTAAATGCACAAGTTATATTGTTGGGTTTGATAATTAAAGACATATTGCTATCAAGACACTTATTTAAAACGCTGACTTTTAATGCTTATACTGAAAATGACATCCTTAAAAGAGAAGATTTCTATAGTTTTATTCCTATTGATATAAAATCTAAAAAGCTAATTGGTGTATCAGAAATTGTAATTGAAAATGTAGCATATACCAATATACAGTTTGTGCCTTTACAGGAACAACAGGTTAAAAAAGCATCTATTGTTATGTCTTCATTTAATGAAGAAAATACAATTAAAGCGACAGTACAATATAGTATTACAAAATCTTAAACCACAATCTCCTGACTAGCAATCTTAATACCATCGTCAATTAAATGTCCTACTTCAGGTCTGTTTTGTTTAATTGTTTCTAAATGATCTAAAATAGTATTACATAATTCATTTTCATTTCCTTTTTTAGCTAATTCAAACAACTCAACTGGTAATAACCAATCCATCGGAAAACGATTAATTAATTGCTCTAACACTTTAGTTCTAGAAATAGTAAAGTTAGTCCCTTCTCTATAATCACGTACCTGTTTGTAAAGCGCTATAAGTTCTAGCTTTTCAGGTGATTTTTCCTCATGTATAGTAGTGCTACTAATAGTGTGTGTAATTAAATCAAAACTATGTAAGTCGGCAGTACCAGAATATCCTGAAAGCACTTCCTTACCAACAGCCATATCATATTGTCCCCATTCTGGTTGGAATAAAACAGTATCGTTATGGGTTACCGTACAATTTTTAAAACTAATTAATATAATTTTACCTTGTAGGTTTCTAGTACCAGTAATAATTTCACCTTTAACAATAATACCACCTTCAAATTCCAAAGTAACTGTTTCGCCTTCATAAATATCGTAAGCGCGTAAATCTCTAGGCGACATGTCTTCAATAGCCAAATTAATTCCTTTTAATTTACCAATTGGCGACCCAAAACCATCAGGATGCTCTAAAGTGCTATGTCCAACTAGCTCTTTATCTCTATTAGCTAAGGCAGTTTTTCCGGTAGTTTGTATGTAGCTTACTTTACCATTATGTTCTATCATATTGGTAAAAACACCAGATATTTGTAAACCAGTACTCAGTTCGATAGTTCCTAAAGCTTCGCTTTGTATCAGTTTTTTAATTGCACTTGGTCCACCAGTACGCAACGCCATAGTATTAGCAAATTCTTCTAAAACTAAACTTAAATGTGCAAAATCCGGAGTGACATATAATTGTGGTTGCGGTTTTGTGATATCAAAATTCTGAAAGGTAGAGTCGATCGTATAAGGTAATTTTTTAACCTTATCTGTCATACACCAAGCACTCTCACCAATAGACGATAGTAAACCTGCACCATAAATTTTTGGATTATCTATTGTGCCAATTAAACCATACTCAACTGTCCACCAATGTAAATTTCTAATCAAAGCCATTTCACTTGGTTCACCCATGTTATTCTGTAAATCTTCAACTGCTTTTTCAGCTATATCAATTTGATCTTGTGGTGTATTAGGAGCTTCTTTAATAATAGATAAGTGTCGCACAGCTTCATATAACTCGTAATCTTTGGCAGAGCTTATCGCTTTACAACCAATCTCACCAAAACGTCTTAAATACTCAGCATACTCAGGATTAGCAATAATTGGCGCATGACCAGCACCTTCGTGGATTATGTCTGGAGCAGGCGTATACTCAATATGTTCCAATTGTCTAATATCACTAGCAATAACCAGGACGTTATACGCCTGAAATTCCATAAAAGCATTAGGAGGTATAAAACCATCCACAGCAACAGCAGCCCAACCAATAGCTTTTAAAATACGGTTCATACCATACATATTAGGTATAGCATCCACACTAATACCAGTTTGCTGCAAGCCTTCTAGGTAAGTATTATGTGCTACTTCACTTAGGTAATCCACATTTTTACGCATAGCATAACGCCAAACTGCTTGATCAATAGCAGAGTAATCCTCATAATCCTGAGGTTTAATAAATTGTCTTAAATGCTTAGGTAAACGATCTAAAATTGGATTAGATTCAATATTTTTAAACGCCATAGTATTGTGTTTCACTTGATGTAAAAATACAAAAATCGTACTAAAAGACTCTTAAAAAAAACAGTAGTTTATTCAAACAATCAAAACAACTTAGTATATTTGTACCATGATTAAATTAGCAACATTTTTATTTATAAGCGGAGGAGAAATATTTTTCATCCTACTTATCGTTGTTATGGTATTTGGTGCTAAAAATGTACCAGATATAGCCAAAGGTTTGGGTAAAGGTATGCGCCAACTTAAAGACGCAACTAACGATATTAAAACCGAAATCACAAAATCTGCAGAACGTAACGGTCTAGACACAAGCATCACCAATGATGTAAACGAAGAGCTTAAAAAAGTTAAAGACGATCTAGAAGAGTTTACAGGATCTGTACGTCGTAAACTATAATTCAAAATTTATTTTAATTATTTGGGCGTTACCACAAGGGTCGCGTCATCCATTATATCTTTTTTTGCCATATATGGCAGCAAAAAAAGGATGTCATTCCTACCGCTAACGCAAAGCAGTACTCTTAAAAATGTGTCGATTTACTATTTTTCGTAGTGATTATTTGTTAATTTGTAACTTTTATTAACTTTTCTTTAAGAATAATTTATATATTTAAGCATCAACCTTAAACTATATAAAATGAAAAAACGTGTACTTAAATTGTCATTACTAGTAATGACTTTTGCTTTTTTTAATGCCTGTCAGGATGAGGCCTATCTAGACAATCCTGAAGAAACCACAGTTAACGACGACCAAAAAGCAGCATTGACTATCCCAGAAATTAATGCTATAATTAATACTAGTCTTACTGAAACTGGAAGTTTTGATTGGAAGGACGTTACACCACATACCTTATGGAGTGCAGTTGTTAGAGGAAATAATATCTTAACCATAGGATATGGAGAAGAAGGAGAAAGTTTTGCAGAGGTCAAAACAGAGCGCTTAAAGTCTACCTTGTCTAATATAGAGCAACTAGTAGAAGCCAATGAAGCTTACAAAAAAAGCGAAAAAACAATGTTTGAACATGATATAATAAATGTTGTAGACGTTAAAGTAGAAAACTATATAACAATAAAACAATTGTTACAAACAGATGGTGTTAGATATTTAGAACCAAACGGTTATAATCACTACGAAACCGTTAATAATGCGCGCTCAAGCTCAGGGTGTGATAAAAATGCAGATGCTATAAACGCATCGCATTACACAACAATAGCACCAAATAATGCACAAGTATCTTGGCATTTTAACAAGCATAATATTCCGCAAGCATGGAATTATAGTACTGGATCAGGAATAACTATAGGGTTGATAGATACAGGTGTATCAGCATCACAAAGCTTATTAAATACATCAGGAATTAATGACGGTTATTCTAACGGTCGCTTTGTACAAAAATATGGAACCTTTATAGATTCCTCTTGGTGGTGGTCTAGTAACTATGATGGACCACACGATAAATGTGGACATGGTACAGCTATGGCGTCAACTATGGCAGCACCACGTAATGATAATGGTATGCCAGTTGGTGTTGCCTATAATGCAAATTTAGTAGCTTATAGAGCAACAGAAGATGTTTTGCTTAATGACTATCATGAGCGTAAAGGTGTGTCTGCAGCATTAACGCAATTAGGTAACAGAAGTGATGTCAAAATTATATCTATGTCAATTGGTTATGTGTGGTCTATTGGTAATATTAAAGATGCTGTTAAATATGCCTATAGTAAAGGGAAATTAATTTTTGCTGCAGGAGGGACGTCTACTAGTTTTACAAATGGATTTGGCGTAATTTTTCCAGCAACTATGAGTGAGACTGTTGCTGTTACAGGTGTTGATGATGGTCCAAATTATGACAGATGCGAAGTGTGTCATAGCGGAAGTAAAATAGATTTTACAATTATTATGGAAGGTGATAATAACACAAGTAAAGCGCCTCCTGTATTAGGTTTTTATAATGGAGATAGACGTTACACAGGTGGATCATCTGTAGCAACAGCAACTACAGCTGGTATTGCAGCATTAGTTTGGTCAAGACATCCATCTTGGTCTAGAACACAAGTGTTAAATAAATTAAAGCAATCTGCCGAGTTTTATCCTAACAAGAACAGCAGTTTTGGTTATGGTAATATTGATGCCTTACAAGCAGTGCAGTAAAACATTTTAAAAATTAGTTAAAAAAGCCTCTCATAACATTGAGAGGCTTTTTGTTTTTATAATACGTTTACTTATGGTGTTTCTCTAACACCTTTTAAGAGGTCAGCACTTAAATTTGTGTCGTCAGATTCAGAAGATTTATGTAATACAGATATGTCTCCTGTAGATTCTAAAACCACAGCCTCTACTTGTTTAAAGTCTAACACATTTGCTTCTCTTAGCTTAGCTATTAATTGCGATTTTTCAATTCTAGCATGTTTTAAATTGTCATGTAAAATGGTTTGACCTTTCATTAATAATAAAGGCTTATTTGATATTAAAGTGTTTATACTAGGAAACTTTTTTTGTAAAGTAGAAAAAATATAAGTTAAAAATAGTAAGCCTGCAATTGCAACACTACCATGTGTTATGGATGTACTTGACGTTAAAGTTGAAGAGATAATACTACCAATAGCAATAGTAAATGCAAAGTCATAAGCTGTAAATTTAGCAAACGAGCGTAAACCAATAATTCTGGTTAATATAATAATGACTACAAATAATATAAGGCTTCCTAAAATAGTTTCCCATAAAGGGTCACTTAAAGAATATATCCAATCCATGTTTATGTTTTAGTGGTTATTTTTTTACGTTATTAGCTTAAATTTCGTAAAAATAAATGGCAATAAAAAACTTTAGTTAAATGTTGTTAAATTGCTAGTTGCTACATGCAATTATAATATTTGTTTTACTTTTTTTATAAGTTGCTTGTTTTTGGTTTTAAGGATAAGGACACCACATTTGGCTTGCTCTCCAAATATAGCAGCAGCTTTAGCTGGTTTTACAATATAAAAATCTTCAATATTATTTAAGTTTATTAATTCTAGAACCACTGTCGTTTTAGGATACGCTATAGGATCAAGTAAATAATAATTAGGTTCGTTTAAATTTAGTAAAAACTGAATTTTGCAATCGCACTCTATTTTTTCTTTAGGCAAAATAGGGTTGCTTTTGTTTTTAAATTGAATTCTAGAATTTGCAGTTTTAGCTGTAAATAATGTGTCTGCGTTTATTTTCTGCTTGAAAATAGTAACTCTATTGACTTTTAATTCTAGTTTCTCAAAATCATTTAACCATGTAATATTGTCGTTTAAAGTCAAGGTTTTATCCTCAACAGTATTTTGAGCACTAATTATTTGTGCAATTAGAATTATAAAAATCAGTATTAAATTGTGCTTCATATTATAAAAGTATGCTATTTACCTTATAATTAAAATAGTAATTAGTGTAAAAGGCATTTGGTTTAGTTAAGCACGTTTTTTTATACGTGTACATAATTAGCAATCTTTTAATTATTAATCTTGAGTTAGTCTTTATTGCTCAGATTGATAAATTGTGGGTACTTTTGCACTAAATTAAAAAAGGAATTTAGATGTTGGATTATGTAGTAATTGGTGGCGCACAAGCAGGATTGGCTATGGCTTATCATTTAAAACAAATGAATGTAAATTTTTTGGTGCTTGATGGAGAGTCAGAGGTTGGAGCATCTTGGCTAAACCGATGGGATTCTTTAAAGTTATTTACACCAACAGAATATAACCATTTACCAGGCTTAAAATTTGATGCACCTAAAGGATATTATCCAACTAAGGTTGATGTTGCTAATTATTTTAAGGATTATGTCAAAAAATTTAATATACCAATACAATTAAACACTTTAGTGACCTCTGTAAGTAAAACTGAAACAGGTTTTTTTGTTCAGCATGATACTGGCGAAATTGAAGCTAAAAACGTTATTGTTGCAACAGGTCCATTCCATATACCATATACACCACCTTGTCATACCAAAATTTCTAAAAGCACTTTGCAAATGCATAGTAATTACTACAAAGGTGTTAAGCAATTACAACAAGGAGATGCTTTGGTTGTAGGAGGAGGAGATTCTGGGTATCAAATACTAAATGAAATCTCTAAGGATGCATCCAGAACAGTTTACTTTTCTGGTGATACAACAGTAAAATCTTTACCTCAAAATTTTTTAGGTAAAACGTTGTGGTGGTGGTTTACTGTTGTTGGTTTTTTAAGTTATAGTAAGTATAGTTGGATAGGAAAAAAAATTAACTCATCGACACAACCCGTTATTGGAACAGATGTTAAGGGGATTTTGTCAAGAGAGAATGTAATTGCTGTTGGACGTACAAAGGATGCTTTAAATAATGATGTTTTTTTTGAAAAACAAAAAGTTTCAACCATTAAAAATGTGATTTGGGCAACAGGTTATCGTCCCAATTTTAATTGGATACAAGGTTTAGAATTAGATGCTAATAGCTATCCGAAAAATTATAGAGGAGTAAGTAATATTGATGGTTTATACTTTATAGGTTTACCTTGGATGTTTACACGTGGCTCTGCGACATTAGGTGGTGTGTCTAAAGATGCAAGTTATTTAGCTAATGTAATGCTTTCAAAGGATAATATTAAATAGCTAATTAGTGTTTAGGAGTTTGTAGTAATATTCAAAAATGGGTCTCTCTATGTGGTCGTTTTCTTCATATTCATAATGAAACAAAATAGCTTCGGCATCTTTAATATCTTTTTCAGTCATTAAATCTTGGCAGCATTTAGCCAACTCTAAATCACTTTTAAAAACCGAACCAATTCTTAATCTAATAATGTTTAGTGGACTTTTGTCACCAAGTAAATACCCAATTAAAGCAATAGGTTCAATCTCATCAGTATGGCAATTTTCTAATATGCCTCGTTCAATTTCGTTTATTTTAATTCTGTTTTTAAAATAATGCTGAAGGATGTATCTTTTTTCAAAAGTAATCATCTTATTAGTAAAAAAATCTTCGTTTTCTTCTATAGATAAAGTAAAGTCCATGTAATTAGTTTTTATTTTTTGCTAGTAGTTTCACACAAAACATAGTTTTTAAAAATATGCTCTAATTCTTTCTCTGGATTATCTGTAATTCCAGAATGAGTTTTAGAGCTTTGTATTACTGTACTGCGTGAAGCTGCTAACCATCTAAATCTATCAGATAATTCAAACTGTCCAATAGTTCCGCTAGCTTTGTCACCTTTACAAATTAAGTCCCAAGACTTTAAATATGTATTTAGGTCTTTTATATTAAGTTCGCATGCAAATGCAGCCAATTTAGCCTCGTCTATTTTAAATTTAACCTCTAGATATTTTTTTCTTTTAGAAAATAAAATAACACCAATGTTAAAAAACTCCTCACGTTCTACTTTAGGTACTAAACGTATTATCGCATATTCAAAAGTAACTTTATCTTGCATCTTTAGCTTCTTTAACTAGTAAGTTAATCTTTTCAAGTCTGGAGTTTAAATACGTTTTGTACGCAGCTTTCATTTGATCTGGCGTAAAAGTGTCAGACTCATTTATTAGCCAATCTTCAGGTATGGTATTAATTATAGTGTCAATAGTATTTAAACTTAATTTTTCAATAATTTGTTGCGATGCTTCATCAAATTTTGAAGCACGATCTAATAAAACATGATCTTTAATTAAAGGAAATGTTCTGGTTAAATGATTCTCCCAAGTCTCCCAATTATGATGAAAATAAAAACTTGCTCCATTATCAATAACCCATAACTCTTTATTCCAATTAAGTACATTAGGGTTTTTAACTGTTCTGTCAATATTACTAATAATGCTATCTAATAATACTACTTTGGATGCTGTCAAAGGATCTGCAACCGACGCCAAAGGATCAAAGGTTATACTACCGCTTAAATAATGTAATCCTAGGTTTAAACCCACGCTAAACTTAAGTAAATCTTGTATTTCTTCATCTGGTTCTGTTTTACTAAAAGAGTCATCCAAATTCATAAAGACCAATTCTGGTACTTTTAAGCCAATAGCTCGAGCTAACTCACCACCAATAAATTCGGCAATCAATGCTTTTTTTCCTTGTCCTGCACCTCTAAACTTTAAAACATATAAAAAGTCGTCGTCTGCTTTTACAATTGCAGGTAAAGAACCACCTTCTCTTAGAGGAGTGATGTATTGTGTAACATCAACGGTTCTTATATCTAATTTACTCATTAGTAATATTATATTTTTCGGCTAATAGTTAAGCCATCTCTAATAGGTAGTAAAACAGTTTCTATTCTTGGGTCTTCTTTTAAAAGTGTATTAAACTCTAAAACAGCATTGGTAGAAATGTCTTTTGGGTCTACTGGTTCAATCACTTTTCCATGCCATAATACATTGTCAGATAATATGATTCCGCCAGGTCTTAATTTGTCTATTATTAAATGAAAATAATTAACGTAGTTAGGTTTGTCAGCATCAATAAATACCAAATCAAAAGATTTGTCTAGCTTTGGAAGTATGTCAATTGCACTTCCTAAATGCTGATGTATTTGCTGCCCAAATTCTGATTTATCAAAATATTTACGCTGAAAATCTTCCAACTCCTCATTAACATCAATAGTATGTATTTCGCCTTCCGGATGTAACCCTTCCGCTAAACATAAAGTAGCATAGCCAGTAAAAGTCCCTAGTTCTAAAACAGATTTTGGTCTTATTAATTTAGAAATCATACTTAATACGCGACCTTGATAAGGTCCGGACAACATAATAGGTTGTAATATTTTTTGATACGTTTCTCTAGTTAATTGTTGTAATAATTCGGGCTCATCTTGACTGTGAGCCACAACGTAGTCGTCTAATTTTTCTGGTAAAAAATACATTATCCTAAAATACGTTTAACAAGTTTATCTTTAGCAGCTTGGTCATCTCCACATAACCATTGGATTACGTTGTCTTCCCAAATAGCATCACGTTCTGTTTCTGTAATAATTTTTCGGTCTATGGCTAAATCTAAAATTTTTCCAGGGTACGAGCTTTGTTTCTCGCTTTCCATTTCCCCTAAAGGATAAGGATCATCAAGTCCCATTAAAACCTGTTTAGAACCTTGGTTTTTTAATAACAAATCCAAACCACCAGTATCATGCACTAACGTGTCAAAAAAGATGTTTTTATGCCCAACCGCTTTCCTTGGGTGGCTTTTACCTTCAAATAAATCGGGTCTACCATCAAAACCTTGGATACGACGTCCTAGGTTTATTTGTGCTAATTGTCCACCATGTGCAAAGCAAGTACGCATATTTGGATACTTATCTTGATAACCATTTAAAGTTAAAAAGTGATAGGCATCGGCACATTGTGCTAACATCCATATCAAGTGAAAACGCCAAGACGTGTTTTCTAATTTTATAAATTTTTCTCCATCGTAAGGATGTATTTCTACAGCTAGATTATACTTGTTAGCCATTTCAAAAATAGGCTCGTTTTCTTCGTCAAAAATACAACGCCAAGTTCCAATAGTATCCATGTAGTGCGTTGGTAAGCATAGTAATTGCATGCCTAATTCTTCCACACAACGTTCAATTTCCCAACAAGCACCTCTAACAAAACCAGGATGTACTACAAAACCACAAGTAAATTTACTTGGGTTTTCGCGTTGCACTTTGGCATTAAAATCGTTCTGAAATTTAAGCGCTTGCTTCATTTCTTCCACACGCAATCCGTTACCGTATAATTGCGATAAGTTTAAAACTACTGCATGGTCAATTTTAAAACGTTCCATCCAAGCTAGTTTTTCATCTAAAAAAAAACTAGAATCGGTAATTGGTCTGTTCCAATCTTTTTGAAGCATAAATTTTCGGTCTTTATCCACCCAGAAAATTTCTTTGTCTTGCATAAACTGAGGGATTTCCTCTGGATATGGCAATAAGTGGGAGTGCCCGTTAATTCTAAGTTTGCGTTTTTCCATATGTTGTGTCATTGCTGGTCTTTAGGTGTGGCAATTTTTGTCTTAAATTATTTGTTTTATTCATTTTTTGCTTGTCCAAAAAACGAACCAAAAAAAGACATCCAAGCCAAGGAATTTTTCAGTTTTAAACTGAAAACCGATACGAAAACTTCGCGTCGAACGTAGTTCTCCTGCTCTCGAAGCTTTTCTTAATCTATTCTTCGCCTTGGCGTTCAATTTTACAAATTGATTGGGGACTTTCAATTAAGCTAATGTTATTTTTAATCCCATCTTTATTTTTTTTGCTAACTGCTAACTGCTAACTGCTAACTGCTAACTAGTTTTCTAACTTTACCTTTTGTGGTGGTTGCATGATAGCCGAGCAGTTTGGACATGTACGTTTGTCTAAATCGCCATAATATTTATCGAATATTTTTGGCATATCGGTTTCAATATTTTTTACTGTAAAATCTTCTTCGTATAGTTTTGTTGTGCAATTTTCACAAAACCATAATAAGGCATCTTGCACACCTTTTTCTCTTGGATATTCAATTACCAAGCCAACTGTATTTGCACCACGTTGTGGCGAGTGTGGTACTTTTGGAGGTAACAAAAATATTTCACCCTCTTTAATATGAATATCTTTTGGCATACCGTCTTCAATAACCTTTAAGACAATATCACCTTCAATTTGATGGAAAAATTCAGGTGTTTCGTTATAATGGTAGTCCTTTCTATTATTTGGTCCACCAACAACCATAACAATAAAATCTCCATCTTTCCAAACTACTTTATTACCAACGGGTGGCTTTAAAAGATGTCTATTTTCTTCAATCCAAGCTTTAAAATTTATAGGTGGAAATAATTTACTCATTGTATAATATTTTGGGCGTTACCCTAAACAGGGTCAGGCTTTCAAGGCTCGCTCTCTGCGAGGAGCTCAAACAAACCTTTCAATCCTTAACGCGGATTCATCAATTCAATAAAATTAGTGATAATTGAACAGATTGCCACGATTTTTTAAAAAGAAAAAAATCTCGCAATGGCAGATGGAATTATAAACTCTTTGTTCTTCCGCCATCAACCGGAAGATTAATTCCGTTAATATAACTAGCACGTTCGCTTGCTAAAAAAGTAATTGCATCAGCTAGCTCTTCGGGCTTTGCAAAACGTTTTGCAGGCACAGCACTTTTCATAGCATTTGCAGATTCTTCTTCTGTATTTCCTGATTTGGCAGATTTGTTTTTAATAATTTCTGCCAAGCGATCGGTTCCAGTAGCACCTGGCAACACGTTGTTTACTGTAATTCCAAATTGACCAAGCTCGTTTGCTAATGTTTTACTCCAATTGGCAACAGCACCACGAATAGTATTACTCACGCCAAGACCATCTAAAGGTTGTTTGACTGATGTTGAAATAACATTTATAATTCTACCAAAACCTTCGCTCTTCATAAAAGGAACTACTGCTTGTGCTAACACGTGATTGCATTTTAAATGCTGAGTAAAAGCAGCTTCAAATTCATCAACTTCTGCTGAAAATACTGGTCCTCCCTTTGGTCCACCTGTATTATTTACTAATACATGAAACCCATGATTTTGTTTTACGTAAGCTTCTACCTTTTCTTTTAATTCCTTTGGGTTAGAGAAATCAGCTACAATATAATCGTGATTTCTATGCTGAGGTAATTCCTTTAATGTTGCTTTTAACTTGTCTTCATTTCTAGCAATAAGGGTAACTTGTACACCTTCTTCAGCTAACGCTAAAGCTGTTGCTTTACCTATTCCTGCTGTGCTTCCGCATACTAATGCGAATTTGTTATTTAAGTTTAAGTTCATATTCTAAGTTCTTTTGTAACCTCTCGACTGCGCTCGAGGAGACATATAGTTTTAATTAATGTTTATTTGTCTGCTCGAGGAGATTATTCGTGTAAATTATATTTTTAGTTTTAATGTCTGGTCAAACTTATTCGAGACCTAATTTTAATTATATTTTTTAATTCACCTCTCGACTTCGCTCTAGCAGACGATTCGTTTATGTTTTTAGTTTAAATGTCTGGTCGAGCGCAGTCGAGACCTTATTCGCTATCTGGATTATATTTTGAATGACTAGCATTTCTACATTCAGATAAAATTTGTAACAAATCATACTCATCATTTGCTAAGGCATATTTCTTTTTTGAACTCCACTTTTTTATTTTCTTTTCAAAAAATATTGCTTGTTCAATATCGTTAAATTCTTGATGAAAAATTAACTTTAATGGTCTTCTTTTAAAAGTGAAACAATTTTTGTTTAATCCATTTTGATGCTCTTCTAATCGTCTGGATATGTTATTTGTAACTCCTGTATAGGTTAAATTATCAGAACATTGTAATATGTAAACATAATAAGTTTTCATAGTAAACCTCTCGACTACGCTCGAGGAGACATTTAGTTTTCAATTTATAAGATTCCCACTTTATTGGGAACTAGTATTTTATACAAACATTCTTGGCCTCAGTAAAAAAGCGTAATGCTTCAAAACCACCTTCGCGTCCAACTCCAGAAGCTTTTACACCACCAAAGGGTGTGCGTAAATCACGCATCATCCACGTGTTTACCCAAACTATTCCGGTTTGTAATTGGTTACTCATGCGCATGGTACGTTTTAAGTTGTTGGTCCATAATGTTGCTGACAAACCATACTTTACTTTGTTTGCCATAACTAAAACATCGTCTTCGGTATTAAAAGGCATTATAGTTACTACAGGTCCAAAAATTTCCTCTTGGTTTACTCTGCATTCATCGTTTGGAACTTCAATAACGGTTGGTTCCAAATAGTAACCGTTTTCATAATCTTTTACAGTGACTTCATTTCCGCCACAAAGGATTGTTCCGTTTTCCGCTTTAGCGATATTTATATACTCTTTTACTTTTTCTAAATGTGGTTTGGATACTAATGCTCCAATGTTAGTGGATGCTTCAGATGGATGACCAACTTTTAACGCTTTCACTTTAGTGACAAAATCTTTCTTGAATTTCTCATAGATAGATGCTTCTACAAAGATGCGACTTCCGCATAAACAAATCTGTCCTTGATTTGCAAAGGACGAGCGTACGGTTGTGTCTAACATATCATCATAATCACAGTCCGCAAAAATGATATTTGGATTTTTTCCTCCTAATTCTAAAGATAGTTTTTTAAACATTGGAGCTGCTACTTTTGCAATATGTGCTCCTGTTGCTGTTCCTCCTGTAAAACTAATCGCTTTAATGTCTTCGTGTTCTATAATAGCTTGTCCAGTTGAACCTCCTAAACCATGTACAATATTTAACACACCTTTAGGTAAACCAGCTTGGTTACAAATTTCGCCTAATAAATAAGCAGTCATTGGAGTGATTTCGCTTGGTTTTGCAACCACACAGTTTCCTGCAGCAATTGCAGGAGCAATTTTCCATGTAAATAAATATAGTGGCAGGTTCCAAGGTGAAATGCAACCAACAACACCAATGGGTTGACGTAAGGTGTAATTTATTGCTTGTCCAATGCTTTCGTGGCTTTCGCTGGCAAACTGTGTTATGGCATTCCCGAAAAAGCGAAAGTTACTTGCTGCTCTTGGTATATCTACTGCTTTTGCTAAGCTAATCGGTTTTCCGTTGTCTTTGCTTTCTGCTTCCGCAAAGCGTTGCAAATTAGCTTCTAATAATTCAGAAATCTTTATTAAAATTCTACTACGTGTTTCTATACTAGTTTGTGACCAACTTGGAAAAGCTGATTTTGCAGCGATATATGCGTTTTCTACATCCTCTTTTGATGAGTTTGGAATTTGTCCGTAAACTTCTCCATTACTAGGATTGTAATTGTCTATCCAAAGGTCTTGCAATGGATTATGGAATGCTCCGTTAATGTAGTTTTGAATTTTCATTTATTGTTTCTTATAAGCCATTACCTTAATTTCAACCACTAAATCGGGATGTGGTAATTGATGTACAGCAACCGTCGTTCTGGTTGGACCTGTTTCTTTATCAAAAAATTCAGCGTAAGCTTTATTATAATCTGCAAAGTCATTCATGTTTACTAAAAATGAAGTCACATCTACAACATCTTTTAGACTGGCACCAACTTTTTTAAGATTGGTGTCTATGTTTTTTAAAACTTCTTGCGTTTGTGTGTATGCGTTTAGTTTTTTAGTTCCCATCTCGTCGATGATATCAACTCCAGCGATACTGTTGTCTGCTTTGCGAGAACTTGTTCCTGAAACGAAAATGAAATCGCCAACTTGTTTTACGTGTGGATAGGCTCCTCTTGGTGTTACTTTAGTTCCTTCGTTCATTAATTTTATGTTTTTGCGTCATCCTGAACTTGATTCAGGGTTTGATTATTTTTCTAGTTTGCTACTGGCTGCTTGTCGGCTATTTTAAACCTGCAATTTTATCGTCTTGTAAAATAGCTTCTGTTTGTATTTTTACTTTTTCCAAAATATCTTTTAGATTATCTGATGTTTTAATAATTCCGTCGTCTAAAAGGTTTAGTATGGCTTTATCTTGAGCACGACCTCTAAGCATTGCTTCGCGATAGCCAATATGCTCGTTAAAAGTAACTAAGCTATATTTTGATGAATACTCATTAGGGAATTCTTTTTCTAATGCTTGTTCAATTTTTCGTTTTTCTTGAAATATAGCTTGACCAACATGGTCTTTCATTTCGTGAAAATTATCTATAGCCAAATCTGCAATAGCATCTGTATCTTTTTTTCTGGTTTTCTCGTATTCTGTAAAAACTGTTTCCCAATCGCCTTCAAATTTATCTAATACAGCGTCAAACTCGACAACATCTTCAAAAGACGCATTCATGCCTTGTCCGTAAAAAGGTACTATTGCGTGTGCTGAATCTCCCATTAATAGGGTGTTGCCTTTATAGTGCCAAGGAGAACATTTTACCGTACCTAAAGGAGCTGTTGGGTTTTCAAAAAAGTCGTCCACCAGATTAGGCATTAAAGCTAATGCATCTGGGAATTCTTGTTGAAAAAACTCGGTTACAATTTCTGGAGTAGTTAAGTTGTTAAAATTATATTCACCTTCAGCATAGCTTAAAAATAGTGTTACAGTAAAGCTACCGTCTAAATTTGGTAGTGCAATAACCATAAAATCCCCTCTAGGCCATATGTGTAAAGCGTTTTTGTATGTTTTGTAATCTCCTGTTTTTGTTGGTAATATGCTTAACTCTTTATAACCATGTGTTAAGTAGTTTTGAGAAAAACTGAATAAAAATTTACGCTCTAAATAATAACTTTTTCGTAAAGCAGAACCAGCTCCATCTGTTGCTATTATACAATCGGCATCTTCAATAAATTTGTCTTTAGAAGTATAATCTTCAAAAAGAGCAGTCTTGTTTTCAAAATCTACCGATTTGCATTTTTTATTAAAATGAAAGGTAACATTATCATGTTTTTCGGCTTCATCTAAAAGTAAAGCGTTTAATCCACCTCTTGATATTGAGTTTATATATTCATGATCACGACCACTATAATTGGATAAAAACGTGTTACCTTGTTTATCATGAATCATTCGACCATTCATTGGTATACAAAGTGCTTCTACTTGTTTTTCTATACCAACTAGTTTCATTGCTTTATTACCTCTGTCTGAGAATGCTAAATTGATAGAACGACCTGCAGATATGTCAGTTTTGCGTAAGTCGGGACGCATCTCGTACACGTTAACATTATAGCCTCTTTGTCCAAGTCTTAGAGCTAGTAAGCTTCCGCAAAGTCCTGCACCAATGATTAATATGTTTTGTTTATTAGGCATGTAATTTTTTCTTTATTAACTGTATCTCTTCGTAAGTTAATCTTAACTTATTTAAGGATAACTGTTGTTGTTGATTATTTGAGTCATTAAAACTTAAAGTATTATTCATGCTGTTAAATTTTAATTCTTTAAAATTATGATACTCTATGTTTGTAACTACAGTGTCTTTAATTAAGACTACTATTCTTTTGTTTGTGATAAATAGATAATCAAATTGGTTATTGGCAAAAAAGCTTAGTAAACCTAGTATTTGATATTGCCAAAATCCAATATCACTTTTTTTCTTTAGTTTTAGTAATACTGTTTCATCACTTATTATTTTGTAGAAAGTGTTCAAAGTAAAATTATAGTAATTGTTTTAGACGCTCCACCATAATGTAAACATCTTGAAAACTATTATATAATGGTATAGGAGCACATCTGATAACATCAGGTTCTCTCCAGTCTGTTATAACGCCTGCATCTGTTAACTTGTCGTACAAAGATTTATCTGCATTTTTAACTTGGATCGACAGTTGGCATCCTCTTTCGTTAGGATTACTAGGAGTAATTATTTTTATATCCTTGTTGTTTAATTGGTTTATTAAAAACTCAAAATAACCAGTTAATACTTTTGATTTTTTACAAAGTTTATCAAATCCAGCTTCTTGTATTACATCTAAAGACGCTCTAATAGCAGCCATAGATAATATCGGTGGATTTGAAAGTTGCCAACCCTCTGCACCTGGAAGTTGGTCAAAATCGTCACGCATTCTAAATCGTGTCTTTTTGTTATGACTCCACCATCCAGTAAATCTATTTAAATCTTTATTATTAGCATGACGCTCGTGCACAAACGCACCAGATAAACTTCCTGGTCCAGAATTTAAATATTTGTATGTACACCAAACTGCAAAGTCTGCACCAGAATCGTGTAAATTTAATTGGACATTTCCTGCACCATGAGCACAATCAAAACCAACAACACAGCCATGTTTATGACCTAAATCAGTAATTCGTTTTAAATCAAAAAACTGTCCTGTATAATAGTTTACACCACCTATCATGACCAACGCTATCTCGTCACCATGTTGATTTAAAATAGCTTCTAAATCGTCGTAATTGGCTAGTTCTTCGCCTTTTCTAGCTTTCCATAATATCAAGCCTTCTTTGTCGTCATAGCCATGATGACGTAATTGAGACTCTACTGCATATTTATCACTAGGGAAGGCATCAGCCTCTATTAAAATTTTATAACGCTTAGGTGTAGGTTGATAAAAACTAACCATCATAAAATGTAGGTTAGCAGTTAATGAATTCATTACTACAACTTCCAATGGTTTAGCACCAACGATATTAGCCATAGTATCTGTTAAAAACTCATGATAATGTAGCCAAGGGTTTTTACCTTCGGTATGTCCTTCAACTCCTAAATTTGCCCAATCTTGAAGCTCTTGGTCAATATAAGTTTTAGTTATTTTTGGTTGAAGACCTAATGAGTTTCCGCAGAAATAAATTAAATCCTTTCCGTTTTTATCTTTAGGAATGTGGAATTGTTGACGGTAGTCAGCCAATTGGTCTTCGTTATCTAATTGTTTAGCAAAATCTAAACCTAATTTATAGTTGGTCAAAATGGTTTGTTTTTAGGTGTCCAACAAAAATAAGAATAATTAGGTTAGAAAGGAAGTAGTTGGTTAAGACAAAAAAAGGGTTTCATAAATATAAATTATGAAACCCTTTGAGATATATGTTGACGCGTAAAGCGGAATAACTTTATATACGTTTTAAGTTTTAATTTGGACTTTATCTAATTCATTTTTATTGAAATATTAGAAAAATTTAAGTTCCAATTACTATCATTCTGTTTATGATCCTTAGCTATTTTAATACCGTTGTAGTCTTGATAATTTTCAAAAGTTGTGATCATTGAGGGTTTTGTAGTATTACCTTGTCTAAAAATCCATTCTTTAATAATGTAATTTTTATCGTAGTAAAAATCATAGGCATCACCAGGTGTGTAACCACCATCACTGGTATATGTTAGTGTTAGTTTGTTTAGTTTAACCTTGCTAATTGGCGCTAATTCTACAATTGTATCAGTAATAGTTGTGCCTTTATCCCATGATATTTGAAAAGGTGCTAAAAGCCAAAATTTATCGTTTATAAAACCACGATCAGCCATCATTGCTGTACTGTCCATGTTGCTTCTGTTGTACGATATAGTGTCTTTATCCGTAATTAGCGTAACTTGTTTGGATTTTGGTTGCCACGACCAAGAGCGTTCAAAATGTGTGCTATCTTTATCTACGTTAAAAGTAAAGTCAATTTGGGTTACATTTTTCCAATTTGATATTCCGTTAGCGTTAGCAATTTTTTGAGCAGTAGTCAGTTGTATTTGAGTTGGTTTAACCTCTTTTTTACAAGAAAAACTAACTATAGCCATTAATATAAGTAATAATTTTTTCATCATTTTTTTATTGCAAAGATACGGAAGCCTTTTATTTAAAATAGAAATATTAAATTGGGAACAAATACCAATATTATGAAAACTGATTATTTTAACACCAATAAATCTACTTGGAATGAAAAAGTAAAAATTCATGCCACGAGTGACTTTTATGATATGGATGCCTTTAAAAAAGGAGAAACATCCTTAAAACACTATGAGTTAAAGGCATTACCAAATGTTAGAGGTAAATCGTTGTTGCATTTACAATGTCATTTTGGTCAAGATACACTTAGTTGGAGCAGGTTAGGAGCTAAGTGCGTGGGTGTTGATATTAGTGATGAAGGTATAAAATTAGCCCAAACTTTAAATAACGATTTGTCATTAAATGCCAAATTTGTTTGTTGTAATGTTTTAGATACCTCTAGTCATGTCAAGGAAACTTTTGATATAGTGTTTACAAGCTATGGTGTTATAGGTTGGCTACCAGATTTAAAACCATGGGGAAAAATGATAGCTGAGCGTTTAAACAAAGGAGGTGTCTTTTATATTGCAGAATTTCATCCGATAGTTTGGATGTTTGATTATTTAGAAAAAAAGCCTGTAATGCGCTATGCTTATAATAGGGATGAGGTTATTTATGAAGAAGAACAAGGTACTTATGCAGATGAAACTGCTGATGTGCTATCTAAGACCTATTCATGGAATCATGGTTTAGGCGAAGTTATAAATGCCTTAACCGAAGCTGGGTTACACATTGATTATCTAAATGAATATGATGAAAGTCCGTATAACGTATTGCCAGACTTAATCGAAACTAAATCTGGCAATTTTGAATTAAAAGAAAAACTATATCCTCTTATTTTTGAAATAAAAGCAACTAAACTTTAGTTTTTGATAATCATTTTTGAACCAATCAGTTTATCAAAACTATAAATCTTTATAAAGTAAGATCCTGATTTAATTTGACTTAAATCTACTGTAGCTTCTTTGCTATTTGGATTTTTATCAATTACTTGTTGGCCTAATATATTATAGACTTTAAAGTTGGTTACTTGCGTGTTAGATTTAAATGATATCAGACCATCTGTTGGATTTGGGTATAACTTAAAATTAATATTTTCAATATCTATAACACTTAATGTGCTATCTGTAATATCCAAATTAAAAGTTGAACTATAATTATTACAAGCATCAATTTGGTATGTGACTGTATAATTTCCTGTTGTTGATGCTGCTGTATTAATTTCTCCAGTTGCTGCATTTATTGCTAATCCTGGCGTACTAGAGAACGTTCCAATTGCACTACCTGTAATTATAGGCGTTGGATTGCTATCCGTTATACTGTAACTATTTGAAGCGTATTCAAAATCTGCAAAATCGTTATAATGTATGTCTAAAAAAGATACTATAACTGTAGCATAATCATCAGCAAATGGTACTAATGTTTGTGGTCTAGTATCATAAGTATTTCCATTGTAAGTCCCTAAATCTCTTACGCGTCTATTAACTTCTGTCATTATACCATCTATACTTCCACCACCACCAAGTCCATCGCTTGCTGCAGGTCCAGATCCATGACGTTTATTGCTGTAAAAGTCTCCATCAAAATAGGAGTTAGAATAAGGACGTGTGTCATCACAACTTGTTGATCCTCCATTAAAGTCACTTGGAAGCGTACGATATCCACTACTAACACCACATTGAGAGTAACCTTGTGCATTGTAAAAAGCACCTCCAGTATCACTAAATATACCACCTAAACTATTTGGACCTCTTACTAATTGTTCTTGTGTTAACCCTCCAATGTTATTAGTTACTAAGTTGGAAATTGTAGAATTAGATACTGTATTAAGAAAATTTGTAGTTGTGTTATTTAAATCTGAAGCGGAAATATTATAACCAGCTTCTATTCTTGGTATAGCATGACTTTGACCATGTAAGTCTATGTAAAGACCTTTGCCAAACGTGTTCATAACATCAGCACTTGCAGTGTCAATAAAATTATGGTATTCATTCCAGTAAAATAGCGCATCTGAGTCTCCACATGTAGCCTCAGCAGACGCTCTGTTTGGATCTAATTTACTTCTGTGTAAATTGTTTATAATAATGTATGGATAACAACCTGTTTGATCATATACAGATTGCTGTATTTCTCTAATTAATATATCAGTATTGTCATCTCTTTCAACCGTTCCGCAGTTTCTATCAGGTAAACTATTATCGTTATCAGGATATGAAGTGCCTCCAATAGTAAGACCTGACTGTTTTACGCCACCATGTGGTGCTGAAATTATAATTGGAATATTACCTGGTATGTATTCAATATAATTGTTTCCGCTGGAATCAAATTGAGATATTCCCGGAAAAGGAGGAGCAGGTTGTTCTAAAGCAAAGTAGATTGTTTGCGAAATTTCGCTATTGGTAGCAGACGTATTAAAGGAACCATTAAATGTAAATGCCGATTGACCATCAGTGGTAATGGTTAAGCTACCTGATCCATTCCATCCATCACCATAAGTATCATAAACGATAACATAGTAACCAGCAGTAGTACTATTGTTTACTGGGTAATCCATTGGAATGGTTGAAGTGGAGTAAGGATTTGCTTGACTACCAGATCCATCATAACCGTTATCTATAGTCACTAATAATGTTCCATTAGGATCATAAAACTCAACTTTATTTTCTGTTGACCATTGTGGCCAATTAACAGATAAAACTACTTCTGTATTTTGAGCAGAACAAATTGAAAAGAAAACGATAGAAAATACTATAAGTAATTTTTGTTTCATGGATTAATAGGTTAATTAACGATTTATTGTAAATGTAATTAGTATTGCACTTAGCAAGTCTAATTACATTTACAGCTTAATTTTAATCGCTAAAATAACTTATTTAACCGATAAACAGTTTTTTAGGGCGTTTTATTTTAGGATGTTTGGCATCTTAGATTTAAAATTATTTAATCTAGGAATGGAAACATTTTGTATGTAAGGATTCTCAGGATGTAATTTTTCATAATCTTGATGGTAGTCTTCTGCAATCCAAAATTTTAGAAAAGGATAAACTTCGGCAGCAATTGTGCTATTTAGTTTTTCAGCTAATGCCTTTTTCTTTGCTTCTATAATTTCTTTTTGTTCTTGATTTTGATAAAAAATAATAGATCTGTACTGACTGCCTCTGTCTGGACCTTGACCATTTACTTGTGTTGGATTTTGCGAAGCAAAATAAACGTCTACTAAAGTTTCAAAACTCACAATTTTTGGATCGTATATAACTTCTACTGCTTCAGCATGACCTGTTTGACCTGTGTTACTTTTCTCGTAAGTAGGATTTTGCGTATGACCTCCTGCGTATCCATTAATAACTTCATCTACACCTTTAACGCTTTCATATACAGCTTCTACACACCAAAAACAACCGCTTGCAAAATAGGCTTTTGCTTTTCCGTTTTGTAATGCAACAGTTACTGGAGTTTCTGTTTTGATAGCTTCTTGTTTAGGATTGGTTTGGGCTTGATTGTTACAGCTAAATAATAAGGCTAGAAATAATACTGATAATAATTTTTTCATTTTTCTTTTCTTTTTCAATTGGACGTATAAATTATAACATCCTTGCTTATTTACTTATAATTATTTCTTAAAAAAAAATAAATATATAGCAATAAAAAAGCCTTTACGTTATGTAAAGGCTTTATATTATAATGAAAAGGTTTCTATAATTTAGAAAACATTTTTTCCATTTTCTCTCTTTGTTCATCTGCTAAAGCAGCATCAACAAGTATACGTCCACTATGCTCATCCGTAATAATTTTTTTACGTCCAGCAATCTCCATTTGTACTTGTGGTGGAATTGTAAAATAAGATCCTCCTGATGCACCTCTTTCGATTGGTACAACAGCTAAACCATTTTTTACGTTTACTCTAATACGGTTGTAAGCTTTTACTAAACGCGCTTCGATTTTTTTCTTGTAATCTTCAGACTTGTCTATAAGTGCTTTTTCTTCTTTTTCAGTTTCTTTTAAGATAGCATCTAACTCACTTTTTTTATGTTTCAAGTGGTTTTCACGCTCTTTGTTATGCTCTTTAGTTTTAGCAATAACGTCTTTTTTCTGCTCAATTTGAGCTTTAAATTCTCTGATATGCTTTTCAGCTAATTCAATTTCTAACTCTTGGTATTCAACCTCTTTAGTTAAAGAATTAAATTCTCTGTTATTTCTAACATTTTTTTGTTGCTCAGAGTATTTTTTAATTAAAGTTTTAGATTCTTCAATTAAATTTTTCTTAGCAGTAATTTCAGCATCTACAGAGCTTAAACTATCTTCTAATTTCTCTAATCTAGTTTTTAATCCTGCAACTTCGTCTTCTAAATCGCTAACCTCTAAAGGTAATTCTCCACGTACGCTTCTTATTTCGTCAATTCTAGAGTCTATTAATTGTAGATCATATAACGCTCTTAGGCGATCTTCTACTGTTGCTTCTTTTGTCTTTGCCATATTTTAAAAATACTTAACAGGATTGGTATTTGTGTTCGATAAAATGAATGCAAAATTAGGGATTTTTTTCGTAAGTATTGCTACTAAACCAATTTTTGTGTACTGTTCACTTTCATAATGTCCTATATCTACTAATAAAATGTTGTTTTCTGCTTGGAAAAAATCATGATATTTAAGGTCTGAAGTTACAAAAGTATCAGCTCCTGCTGCTTTTGCTGCGTTTATAGCAAAGCTTCCAGAACCTCCTAATACAGCAACTTTTTTTATTCTTTTATTTGTTAATTTACTATGTCTAATTGCTGAAATATCCATTTTTTCTTTCAAATACTGCAAAAACTCAATTTCGGTTTTGGAATTTTCTAGTTCTGCAATCATTCCCATACCAATATTTTGGGTTGTATTTTCTAAAGTGGTTACTTCAAAAGCTATTTCTTCGTAAGAATGTGTTTTAAATAAAGTTTGTAAAATGGTAGATTCTAAATGTTTTGGAAAGGTGACATTTATTTGTGTTTCAGCTTCGATATAATTTTCTCCTTTTTGACCTATTGTAGGATTAGCTTCTTGATTAGGTTTAAATGACCCTATCCCTTTTGTTGTAAAGCTACAGTTAGAATAGTTTCCAATTTGTCCTGCACCTACTTTAAATAAGGCGTTTTTTATGGCTTCAACTTCTGATTCTGGTGCGTAAGTTGTTAGTTTTTTTATGGTTTGTTTTTGTGGTATTAATATGCGTTGATTAGTTAAGTTAAGTTGATCACATAACATGGCATTAACACCGTTTTTATCATTATCTAAAGCTGTATGTATAGCGTAAATAGCAATGTTGTTTTGGATAGCTTTTAAAACGGTACGCTCTACATAATTTTTTCCGGTAAGACTTTTAAGGCCTTTAAAAATTATTGGGTGAAAACTTAATATAAAGTTGCAATTTTTAGCAATTGCTTCGTCAATCACATCTTCCAATGTGTCTAAAGTTACCAATACGTTGGTTATCTTAGTGTTTTTATCGCCAATTAATAATCCTACGTTATCAAAATCTTCAGCATATTTTAAAGGCGCAATTTCTTCAAGGTGATTAACAAGGTCTTTTATCAACATACTTTTTGGTCTTTAATATTTAAAACAAATATAAAATATTTACTTTCGTTACTATTATTGTTTGCTCCATTTCGTTTTTATAAAAAGATAAATGAGCTTTAAATGTATTAAATGAAGTTTTTAAGATTTATTTTATTTCCTATTGTACCGTTTTATTATTTAATAACTTGGTTTAGAAACATCATGTTTGATAAAGGTTGGTTGGCTTCTAAATCTTATGATTTTCCAATTATTTGTGTTGGTAACCTTAGTACAGGAGGAACTGGAAAAACGCCAATGGTTGAGTATTTAATACGTTTATTAAAAGATGATGTTAATTTGGCTACCTTAAGTCGAGGGTATGGACGCCAAAGTAAAGGGTTTAAGTTAGGTGATGCTAAGACTAATGCGACAATTTTAGGAGATGAGCCTTTTCAGTTTTATAATACGTTTTCAGAAGATATTAAAGTTGCAGTGGATGCAGATAGACAATCTGGTATCTCTAATTTATTGCTTTTAAAGGATAAGCCAGATGTTATTTTGTTGGATGATGCTTTTCAGCATAGAAAAGTTAAAGCAGGATTAAATATCATGTTGACCACTTTTGATAACAGGTATACTAAAGATATTGTATTGCCAACAGGTAATTTACGTGAACCAAAGTCAGGAGCTAAGCGTGCAAATATTATAGTTGTAACCAAATGTCCAGAAGAGATAACAGAAATTAATAAACAGGATATAATTGCTGAAATCAAACCTTTAGCTTATCAACAGGTGTTTTTTAGTAAGATACGTTATAGTGACAAAGTATATTCTGAAAATAAAACAATTGCATTAGATAAATTAATAGGTGATTTTAAATTGGTAACAGGTATTGCTAATGCAAAACCATTAGTGTCTTATTTGAAGCGTAGAGATTTAAGTTTTGAACATTTAAATTTTAAAGATCATCATGAGTTTTTATCCTCAGAAATCGAGTATTTATCAAAGTATGAACTGATAATTACTACGGAAAAAGATTATATGCGTTTAAAAACTGAAGCTTCTTTACAAGGAAAATTATTTTATCTACCTATTAAAATAGATATTGATAACAGTGATAAGTTTGATGCTATTATTAAGACGTATGGTTTAGGGTAGAATTATCTCCTTTTTCCGATAGCATTAAGGCATTAAAAAGTTTTTTCTCGAAGTCTTCTTGCTTGAAAGGTTTAGGTATAATATCTGTAAATCCAGCTTCTTCAAATTCTTGCATTTTATCCTCAATAGTAACAGCAGTTAATGCAAAAATAGTAAGTTCTTTATCAAAGGTTCTTATAATTTTTGTAGCTTCCATACCGCTAATTCCTGGCATGTGGATGTCCATTAAAACAACATCGTATTTGGTGGTTTTTACCATATCTACAGCTTCTTCACCATTATCCACAACGTCACAATACAGTTTCATTTTATTCAGGATTTTTTTGGTGATCATTTGGTTGATCTTGTTATCCTCTACAACTAGTATTTTGATGTTGCTTAATTCAATTTCGTCAATTTCGTTAAAGTAGTTTGCCTTTTTCTCAACAATAATCTCATTACTTTTTTTCATAGGTATTTCAAAGAAAAAGGTAGTTCCTTTTCCTAGCTGACTTTTCATGTAAATTTTTCCTTTTAATATATCTATCAATCCTTTAACAATGGAAAGACCAAGTCCAGTTCCTCCATATTTACGGTTGATTTGAATTGATCCTTGAGAAAAACTTTCAAACATATTTTGTTGCTTTTCTTCACTAATTCCAATACCATTATCTTCTACTTCAAATCTAACTTCAAAGTTTTCTCCATTTTGATTTTGTTTGATAATTCTAATCCAAATATCTCCATCCTTTGTAAACTTAATAGAGTTACCAATTAGGTTAATTAGTATTTGAGAGATTTTTAATTGATCTGCATTAAAATTAGTTGGTAGGTCTCTGTCGTATTCTAAATGCAAGGTGATATTGTTGTCTAAAGCAGAATTATTTAATGCTGACATGACATTTTCAGCTTTCTTTTTAAGATTAAAAACTTCAGGTTCTATGTCTACTTTATTGGCTTCAATTTTATTAATTTGAAGGATGTCATTAATAAAAGTTAAAAGGTAATCACCAGAAAATTTAAGTGATTTTAAATGTTGTACTTGGCCAGGTTTTGGGTCTTCCTCCAAAAGCATATTTGTTAATCCTGTTACAGCGTATAAAGGTGTTCTTAACTCATGCGTTACAGTAGATAGGAAATTAGCTTTGGTTTTGGTAGCCAATTCTGCTTTTTCCATTGCAATGGTTAATTCTGCATTTTTTTTATGTAAAATATTATTAGATTTTAATCTAATATTATTGTTTTTATATAACGAAAGCGTCAATAATGATAAAATTGTAATTAAAGCAATACTTAATATTGTTGTTAGTTTTTCTAACCAAGTTGAGCTTGCCTCTTTTTCTAAATCAGCTTCTTTTTCTTTTTGGTATTCTACGGGATTACTGTAAAGTTTGTCTAACCTTTTATCTGAAGAAAGAAAACCACGCTTAGCCATTAATAATGAATCGTTAAGTTTGATGTGCTTTTTTAAATAAGTATTTGATTTTTTATAATCTTCAGTTTCGTTATAAATATCACTTAAAGAAGCATAAGCAATGTTAGTAATGGAAGGGAAGTTGTTTTTTTGTGCAATGGTTAATCCTTGTGTAATTAACTTTTCAGCTTCATCAAATTGGCCTAATTTTATTTTATTTTTTCCTAAATGGACGTAAGCGCTACTAAGTATTTTATTGTTTAAATAGCTTTTAGATATGCTAACCGCTTTTTCATATTCTATTTCTGCTTCTTCGTAGTTTTCTAAGTTATAGTAGGCATCACCTTTATATAGGACCGACTCTGCTTCAAAATCATGTAAGTCTTCATTTTCAAAAAGACCTTCTGCAGAAGTAAAATAATCTAGTGCGCGATTAAAATTATTTTTACTCATGTAAACGATACCAATCGTTTTGTAAGTTTCTGCTATGTTAATGTTGTCTTCTGCAAAGCGTTGCTTTTCAATAGCTTTAATTAGCGTTTGAAGGGCTTCGTTAGATTCCTCAGTAATAAATTGAATTTTTCCAATTTTTGAGTAAATTAAACCAATGTTTTTGTTGTCATTAATTTGATTAGCCAATGCTAAGGCTTCGTCTAAATCACTTTGCGCTTTGTAATATTGATTGTTATCAATATTTTTTTGAGCTTGACTAATGTTAAAGTTTATTTTGCTTTTAATGACTTCCTTTTCTTTTTCTGTTAAGTTTTGTGCTTGTAGATTTAATCCTACAAAACACAATATTAAGCACGTGAAAAATTTTATAAAATGGGATTTCATTGGTTGGGTATATAAAAACAAATATAAATATTTATACTCTAAAAGTTATTTTTATTCCGATAAATTGGAAATCAAATCTATTATTCGGCTAGAGTAACCAGTTTCGTTGTCATACCATCCAATAATTTTTACCATGTTACCTATAACAGAGGTCATTTGAGCATCAAAAATACAGGAGTGTGGATTGCCAACAATATCTATGGATACTATTGGGTCCTCAGTATATTCTAAGATATTTTTAAATTTGCCTTTAGATGCATTTTTAAAAGCCTGATTTATGGCTTCAATAGTGACCGTTTTTTTTACATTAAAAGTAATATCTGTTAACGATCCATTGGCTACAGGAACTCTAATTCCGCATCCACCAATTACATTTGATAACTCAGGAAATATTTTTGTTAAAGCCTTGGCAGCTCCTGTTGTTGTTGGTACAATACTTTGTCCAGCAGCTCTAGCACGTCGTAAATCCCTATGTGGCTGATCGTGTAGGCTTTGGTCTGTGGTGTACGAGTGTATTGTTGTTATGTATGCTTGGTTAATACCGCAAAGCTCGTTGATTATGTCAATCATTGGAGCTGCGTTATTTGTAGTGCATGAGGCGTTTGATATTATAGTTTCAGTACCATCTAAATCGTTTTGATTAATGCCTAAAACAATAGTTTTAATATCATCTTCAGTTGGAGGTACGCTTAATATTACGCTGTTAGCTCCATTGTTTATATGATGTTGTAAATCTTCTGTAGTTTTAAATTTTCCGGTTGCTTCAATAACAAAATCTGGAGCAAATTGGGACCAATCTATAGTTTTAGGATGTGTTTGATTTAAAAGAGAAACAGACACATTGTTTACTAGTATAGTGTTTTCTGTGGAAGAAATTTCAGCAGGAAACACACCATGTATACTATCATACTTTAGTAAATGACTTAACGTTTTTGCATTTGCTAAATCATTTATGGCAACAACCTTAATATTGGGATTATTATGTAGTAGTCTAAAAACGCGTCTTCCAATACGTCCAAAACCATTAATAGCTACTGTAATCATATTTAATTTATGTGTTTTTGTGCTTTATATGAAGAACGTACTAATGCGCTACTTTCTACATGTCTAAATCCAAGTTTTAGTCCTATTTCTTCATACTCTTTAAATTCGTCAGGAAGTATAAATCGTTTAACAGGTAAGTGTTTTTTACTTGGTTGTAAATATTGACCAATGGTAACAACATCCACATCGTTATCACGTAAATCGTGTAAAGTTTGAATAACCTCTTCACGCGCTTCACCAAGACCTAGCATAATCCCAGACTTTGTTCTGCGTTGTCCTTGTTGTTTTAAGTATTTTAATACGCCTAAACTTCTTTCGTATTTAGCTTGTATACGGACTTCTCTGGTTAGTCTTTTTACGGTTTCAATGTTATGAGAGACCACTTCTGGAGCTACATCAATAATTCTGTCAATGTGCATTTCTACACCTTGAAAATCAGGGATTAATGTTTCTAGGGTTGTTTGTGGATTCATTCGTCTAACAGCATCTACTGTTTCTGCCCACATAATACTTCCCATATCTTTTAAGTCATCTCTATCCACACTTGTTAATACAGCATGTTTGATTCCCATAATTTTTATAGATCGTGCTACCTTTTCTGGTTCGTCCCAATCAACATCTTCTGGACGTCCAGTTTTTACACCGCAAAATCCACATGATCTAGTACAAACATTTCCAAGTATCATAAAAGTTGCAGTTCCTTCTCCCCAACATTCTCCCATGTTTGGACAACTTCCAGATGCACAAATGGTGTTTAATTTGTATTTATCTACTAATCCTCTTAATTCTGTATATTTTTTACCTGTTGGTAATTTAACGCGTAACCATTTTGGTTTAGGTTGTCTTTCTGGTAATATATTTGATGCAGTTTCTGTGTTCATAGTTGCAATTTTGTAGATGCAAAGATACGAAGTATTTTGGTTAAAATTTAAGGAGTAGGAGTAAAGTAGGGTAAGCTAATAATTACTTTTTTTGAATAATTTCTGCTAATAATTTTTTAGCACGAAGTAACTTTACTTTTATATTATTAATCGGCTCTTTTAGCTCGTCAGAAATTTCTTTGTAACTTAATTCTTGAAAGTATCTTAGGTTTATTACTTCTTGATAATGTGGTTTTAGCTTTTTAATGTCACGAAGTAATTTAGCTAAATTTTGTTCTGTAATTAGTTTGTCTTCAACAGATGGTGTTTCGTCTAAAACTTGATAGACAGCATTGTCATCTGTACTTGAAATAGCTTGTTTAATGCTGTTTTTTTGTTTTCTAATAATATCAATATGAATGTTTTTAGAAATTGTAATTAACCAAGTATTAAATGCGTATTTGCTGTCGTAAGTTTTTATTTTGTCAAAAGCTTTAGAGAAGGTTTGAATGGTAATGTCTTCTGCATCGTTTTCATTTTGGATGCGCTTAAGTTGAAAACCATAAACCTTATCCCAATAATTATGAAGTAAATAATTAAACGCTTTTTGGTCGTTTTGTTTGGCTCTTTTTATTGCTTCTTCTATTTCCAATAATTTGGTTTTGAAATTTTATTGGCTATAAAGATACTAAATTGCAATACAATCAAGGTTATTTCTAGGATTGGTAACAATAAAATGGTGTCTTTTTCGTCTAATTTATTTGCTGAAAAGCCTAAGCTTAAAAATTGAATGATAAAACGTAAAATAATTAGACCCATAACAAAAGGCCATAAATAGGTGGTTATGGCTAATACAATCGCTAATATCCAAAATAGTATTTGCGAGATATAGAAACTAGCCAATAAAAATTGATGTTTAAATTTATAATATTGAGCAGTTGACACGTGTCTGCGTTTTTGTTTAAACCAATCTTTTAATGAAGTCTTTGGTATGGAAGAGGTAAAACTTTCTTTATGGTAACAAATTGCGGTGTTTGTTGCATTAGCAGCTTCGTTGATAAAAAGATCATCATCTCCAGATCTAATTTTCATGTGTTTAATAAAACCATTAGTTTTAAAAAACTCATCTCTATGGTAGGCTAAATTACGACCAACACCCATAAAAGGAATCCCAACTTTAGCAAACGAAAAATATTGTGTTGCAGTCAGCAAGGTTTCAAATCTGATTAGTTTATTTAAAAATGAGTTTTTTATTTTATTATACGCACCATAACCTAAAATAATGGTGTTCTCGTCATTAAAACTTTGACTCATTTTGTTGATCCATTGGTTTGAAACCGGTTGGCAATCTGCATCAATAAACAGTAAATGATTGTGTGTAGCAGCTTTTATGCCTAGTGAGAGTGCGTATTTTTTATTTCCCCAAAAGGCTTCAATATTTTTGACATCTACAATTTTAATATTGCTATATTTAGATTTAAAATCTTCAAAAACATCTAATGTCTCATCGTGAGATGAGTCGTTTATTAGTACCACTTCAAAATGGGGATACGATTGATTTAATATGCTAGGTAGAAATTTTTTAAGGTTTTGTGCTTCGTTTTTGGCACAGATAATTACAGAAATTGGATAGTTTCTGTTTAAAGAGGTTGTAACACTTTTAGAAAAAGCAAAGCTGCCAAATAATACAGCATAATATAATACCTGAATAACAACCACAGCTACAAAGCTGTAGAATAAAACCTCAAGTATTAGCATGTATTAAGAGTGTTGCGTTTCGTTGCAGTTGTCAAACTGATCTGGAGTTTTACCGCAAAATCCGCAAGATTCTCCTGTAGTATTTAACATTGGATTTTGACTTGCGCAAGTACCAGCAAATTTACCATCTTTTTTTGCCCATATTTTAATTGCTATTCCAGCAAAACCTAATGCTAGAAGACCTAATGTAAGTAGTAAAAGTTTCAAATTATTTTTCTTTTTTTTGTGACTACAAAGATACTAAATTTTAAAGAATAATATAAAGGTTTTATAAAACCTCTAACAGTGTTTTTATCTTTTATATCTATTAAAGTTGTTTTTTATCGAATTTTTTATTCAAGCGAAAAATAAGTGTCTAACATTTGTTTTTTTTAAATATCTTAAACCCTTAACTTTTAATTATTTAGATTATGAAAAAATTATTGGCAGAATGTTTTGGAACTTTTTGGTTAGTTTTTGGAGGTTGTGGTAGTGCAGTCTTTGCAGCAGGTTATCCAGATTTAGGTATTGGATTTGTAGGTGTAGCTTTAGCTTTTGGATTATCCGTATTAACAATGGCTTACGCTGTTGGTCACGTATCTGGAGCACATTTTAATCCTGCAGTATCTATAGGTTTATGGGCTGGTGGCAAGTTTCCTGCAAAGGAGCTGCCTGGTTACATTATTGCACAATTAGTTGGAGCTATTTTAGCAGCTGCAGCATTATTATATATTATTTCTGGTAAAGCAGGATTTTCTGGTCAAGGTGGTTTTGCTGCTAATGGTTATGGCGCTTTGTCACCTGATGGTTATTCCATGATGTCTGCGTTGGTGACTGAGTTTATTTTGACCTTATTTTTTCTATTAATAATATTAGGAAGTACGTACCCTAAAGCACCAAAAGGATTTGCAGGTATTGCTATTGGTTTAGCATTAACTTTAATTCATTTAATTAGTATTCCTATAACAAATACGTCTGTTAATCCAGCAAGATCAACTAGTCAAGCTTTATTTGCCGAAGGTGGTGAATATATGGGACAACTATGGTTGTTTTGGTTAGCACCAATTGCAGGTGCAATTGTAGCTGGTTTAATCCATAAAGCATTGTTTAGTAAGGATTAAATCGTCAAATTTTGACATAAAAAAAGCCTCATAATAGTTATGAGGCTTTTTTATATAGTAAAACTAATTAGTCATTAATCTTTAAAGAGATCTCTGCAACAGGTGTGTCATTTGATCTAAATTGACTACCTCCTTTAGGTTCTATGGATATACTTAAACCTAAGGCATCTTCTGTATATGGTATTTCTTGTAAGCGTCTGTCTGCTTCACTTAGCACACCAAGGTTAACCATTTTATCTTGTAAGTTAGCCCAAATTTGATATACTTTGTCATCAGGTAATTGAGGTAAGGATACTACATCAATCATAGATTTTTTTTCTTCTGGATTAATGTAAGCTACAGTTTTAAGGTTTTTAGCTCTAGTATTCCCTGTTAACACATATTTTTCTGTTTCAGGATTATTTAATTGTTCAAACTGTTGTAATACTTTATTTAAAGTACTATTGTTATTGGAAATATCACTTCTTAAATCAAAGATTTCATCAGCGATAGTTTGATTTTCATCTACTAAATTATTGTTTTGATTAAGTAGATAAACAGAGCTTCCTGCAAATAATAGTGCAGCCACACTTGCAGCAATTGCTAAGCTATACCATTTTTTTGATTTTTCTGGTTTTAATGCTATTACTGGTTTATCGTCTAAAGTATCTAGAACATTATCTAAAATAGATTTTGGTGCTTTTACTGCATTTAATTGCGTAGTAAATTCTAGCTTGTCTTCAAGCTTTTGAAATGCTTTTTTAACTTGTGGGTATTCTGATATGTAATGCTCTACCTCTAAAGTTTCTGAAGCTGTAGTTAGACCTATTAAATATCTGTCTAATAAGTCAGTGTCTAAAAATGTTTTTACTTTCTGATTCATCATTTTACAATTAAGGGTTGTAAATTTTTTTCAATTCACGTAACGCAATTTTTAATCTTGATTTTATTGTACCTAACGGTATGTCTAATTCTTCGCTCGCTTCTTGTTGCGTCATTCCTTCAAAAAAGAGCGCGTTTATAACTATTTGATACTTTTCGTCTAAAGTGTTTAAATGCTTTTTAATATCTAAAACATCCTCGTTTAAACTATTAGTTGTCAGTTTATATACGTTTGAATCTTCGATTTGGACTTCTTTATTAGATTTATTATTTACAGATCTAATTTTATCGATTGCCGAGTTATATGCAATGCGGTATAGCCAAGTGAATAATTTGGCTTTATCAGGATTATAACTTTTACCTTTTTTCCAAACTTTTATTAAAGTCTCTTGAAGCACGTCTTGCGCTAAGTCGTCATCCGAAATCACTTTTTTTATGACTCCAAATAAAGCATCAGCATAATTTTCGTATAACAAATTAATGGCTTGTTTGTCGCCATTTTTAAGGTGTGTTATAATATGTTTTTCTAAAGAAAATTCCAAGCTATTGTATTGTAGTTGTTAGTTAACTAATTTAAATTGAAGTTATTTTATATTGTGTCAAAAAATATTTACTTCAGCTTCAATTGAAATATTAAAGATACGATAAATAGTATTTTGTATTAATTTTGAAAGGTTTAATATGTCTTCTCCTTTAGCGTCGTCATAATTAACTAGTACTAAGGCTTGTTTTTTATGCACGCCATAATTGCCAAATGTTTTTCCTTTAAAACCTGCGGTTTCAATTAACCATCCAGCAGGTATTTTTATTTCGTTATCCGAAATCACATAATGTGGCACTTCTTTAAAGTTATCTTGCAATTGTAAGAACTGAGATTTTGAAATAACAGGGTTTTTAAAAAAACTTCCAGAATTGCCAATAATTTTAGGGTCTGGTAATTTGCTTTCGCGAATAGCTATAACTGCTTTGGAGATGTCTTGTATTGTGGGTTGGGTAATATTCATGGTTTCTAACGCTGTAGTTATAGCACCATAATTAGTATGCAAAATGTGGTTTTTAGTTGTTAGTTTAAAAACCACACTTGTTATTATATATTTTCCTTTTGCTTCTTGTTTAAATATTGAATGTCTATACCCAAAATCACAGTCCTGCTTAGTAAAAGTTTCTATTTTTAAAGTGTCTAGATTTAGAGCATTACAAGAGTAAAAATGATCTTTTAATTCTACGCCATAAGCGCCAATATTTTGTATTGGACTTGTGCCAACATTGCCAGGAATTAAAGACAAATTTTCTAAACCGCCAAAATCTTGTTTTAGTGTCCATTTTACAAATTCATGCCAGTTTTCGCTAGCTTGACACTCTATTAATACATGATTATCTGTAGTGTCAACAATAGTTTTTCCTTTAAGATTTAATTGTATCACTAAAGCATCTACAGGTTTGGTAAGTAACATATTGCTACCACCACCAAGGATAAATTTATTGGCGTTTTTGTAATTGGAATAGATAAACCTTAAATCTTGTAGTGTGCTAACTGCTACAAATTGTTTAGCGTTAACATCTATGCCAAAGGTATTATAAGGTTTTAAAGATATGTCGTTTAAAATTTGCACTAGTCTTTATATACTTTTAATGCTTGTTTTATAATATTTACTGCTTTTTTTAAACTGTCTTGATTTAATACATAAGCAATACGGATTTGATTTAATCCAACTCCAGGTGTGCTGTAAAAACCTGCAGCAGGAGCGACCATAACGGTTTCTCCATCAATATCAAAATCTTCTAAAAGCCATTGTGCAAAAGCGTCACTATTTTTTATAGGTAATTGTGCGATACAATAAAAAGCACCTTTTGGATTAGCGACTTGTACACCATCTATTTTTTGCAATTCTGCGATAAGCACATTACGTCTTTCAACGTACTCTTCAATAACATCGTCAAAATAACTTTGAGGTGTTTCTAAAGCAGCTTCACTAGCAATTTGTGCCAAGGTTGGAGGGCTTAATCTTGCTTGTGCAAATTTTAATGCAGTTGCGATAACCTCTTTGTTTTTAGAGACTAAACAACCAATTCTTGCACCACACATGCTGTAGCGTTTAGACACAGAGTCTATAACTATTGCATGGTCGTCTAGATCTTGTTCTTGTAATATGGAATAGTGTTTTGCTCCATCGTAAGCAAACTCACGATAAACCTCATCAGCTATTAAAAACAAATCATGTTTTTTAACTATTTCGGCTAATTTTTTTATTTCGTCTTTAGAATATAAATAACCTGTTGGGTTTCCTGGATTACAGATTAATATTGCTTTAGTTTTTGGTGTGATAAGTTTTTCAAACTCTTCAATTGCAGGTAAGGCAAAATTGTCTTCTATTTTAGAAATTACAGGTACGACCTTAACACCAGATGCAGTTGAAAATCCATTGTAATTTGCATAAAAAGGTTCTGGAATAATCACTTCGTCATCAACATCCATTATACTTCCAAAAGCAAAAAGTAATGCTTCACTACCACCTGTTGTTACAATAATATCGTCTTGTTTTACATGGATATCATTTTTTTGGTAATAGTTGGCGATTTTTTTACGATACTCTTCAGATCCTTCAGATCGTGTATAAGCTAATATATCTAAGCCATGCATTTTTACTGCATCAAGAGCTGCTTGTGGTGTTTTAATATCTGGTTGCCCAATATTTAAATGATAAACAGTTTTCCCCATTTTATATGCTTTTTCAGCAAAAGGAACTAACTTTCTTATTGGTGACTGTGGCATTGATTGCCCTTTTTGAGAAATTTTTGGCATTACATATCGTTTAGGTTGCAAATTTGCAAAAAATAATTGTAATGTTTCTTTAAAAAAAGACCTTTTAAAAGAGATTATAGTTAAAAGATTTGTAATTTTATTAAAGACATAATTTATTATACCATGGATGCGCTTACATAAACTATTATTTTATTTTTTTTTAATCCTTACTTTTTGTGTTAATGCGCAAAGTAACTACAAGTTAACAGATAAAATTAAATCCCAAAAAATAGAGTTTGAGTTAATTAATAATATAATTCTTATTCCTGTAGAAGTTAACGGTATTACTTTAAAATTTCTGCTTGATACAGGTGTTAGCAAACCAATTCTTTTCAATTTTATAAAAGGCTCAGACTCGTTAAAAATTTTAAATTCAGAAAAAATTAAAATTAAGGGACTTGGAGATGGAGACTATATTGACGCTTTAAGATCTAGTCATAATACTTTTAAAATTGGAGACGCCATAAATACTGATCAAACATTGTTTGCAGTATTTGATTCCAGAATTAATTTGGCTCCTAAGTTAGGTACACCAATAGATGGTATTATTGGCTATGATTTGTTTAAGGATTTTGTTGTGGAGGTTAATTATTCTGGTAGATATATTAGGTTACACAATCCTGAACATTATAAGTATAAAAGGTGCAATAGATGTGAAGTTTTAGATTTAGAATTTAAAGATAATAGGCCTTACTTAAATACTAACGTAACTATTAAAGATAAATTAGTTCCAGTAAAACTACTTATGGATTCTGGAGGTAGTGATGCCTTGTGGTTATTTGAGGATAAAGATAAAGGCTTGCAGCATAGCGATAAATATTTTGAAGATTTTTTAGGTTCTGGACTTAGTGGAGACGTTTTTGGTAAAAGAACTAAGATAGAAGCGCTAAACTTAAATCGTTTTACTATTAAATATCCTAAAGTTGCTTTTCCTGATTCTGTAACTGTGAAGGCAGTTAAAAAATTTAAAGATAGAGATGGGACTATTGGTGGAGAAATTTTAAAGCGATTTAATCTAATTGTAGATTATTCAAACTCTAAAATTACTCTTAAAAAAAATAGTACTTTTCATGATGCGTTTAGCTATAATAAAAGTGGTTTGCAAGTAGAGCACGATGGTGTAAGAGTGGTCATGGAGATTAATGTTGAAGAAAACAGTGCTCATATTAGAAGTGAACAGTCCAATTCCATTGCAGTTAATAGTGTAGTAAAGACAAATCGTAATTTTTCATTAAAACCAACATTTATAGTACATAATGTTGTCAAAAACTCTCCTGCTTATTGGGCTGGAGTCAAAAAAGGTGACGTTATTTTAACAATAAATAATAAAATTACTTTTGATTTAACATTAGATCGTATTGTTAATCACTTTTATAAAAAATCAGGGACTCAAATTAGATTGTTAGTCAATAGAAATGGTTACGAAAAAGAAATTAAATTTAGATTAAAATCTCCCATAGAGTAGACCATAAAAAAGCCGAAACATATGTTTCGGCTTTTAAAATATGATTTAAATAGAGGGCTTATTGCTCCATTACACTTTTTCCTTTTTTCTCTAAAACACTAGTTTTAGCAGGATCAATAACTTCTCCTCTTATTTTTAAAGATACTGTTGGTGTGTCAGCATTAGATAAAACAGTAATTGTTTTTCTAATAGGCATAACTCTGTTAGTATCATATTTTACTTCAATTTCTCCAGTTTGTCCAGGCATTACTGGAGCTTCTGGTTTTTTAGGTACTGTGCATCCACAGCTAGAGCTAACTTTAGATACAATTAAAGGTGCATTACCAGTGTTTGTAAACTCAAAAGTTCTTACACCATTATCTCCTCTGTTAATAGTTCCGTAGTCTATAGTCGTATCTTTAAACTCTATTTTTGCTACTTTGTCCTGAGCATTCATCGATAAACTAATAAGTCCGATAAATAATATTGTAAATAATTTTTTCATTGTATTTTGATTTTATTGGTTTGTAAATCTAATTACTTTTATTCCATTTTACAAAGTTATTAGATGTAATGCATACTTGCAAATACTTATAACATATTTAACTATACATTATTCATCGTTATAATTTCACAAAAACAGAAATATAAGTACTTTTGTAAGATATATTTCAAAAACTATTCCAAAGTATGCAAATTCCATCAAAATATAATGCTATAGAAGCAGAAAATAAGTGGTATGACTACTGGATGAAAAATAATTATTTTCATTCAGAACCAGACGACAGAGAGCCTTACACAATTGTAATTCCTCCTCCAAACGTAACAGGAGTCTTACATATGGGACACATGCTTAACAATACTATACAGGATGTTTTAATTCGTCGTGCACGTTTACAAGGTAAAAATGCGTGTTGGGTTCCTGGTACAGATCACGCGTCAATTGCTACTGAAGCTAAAGTTGTTGCTAAATTAAAAGAGCAAGGTATTGACAAAAATGACCTGACAAGAGACCAGTTTTTGGCACATGCTTGGGAATGGACAGAAGAATATGGAGGCGTAATCCTTGAACAACTTAAAAAATTAGGATGTTCTTGCGATTGGGATCGTACCAAATTTACAATGGACGACGACATGTCTGAAGCTGTAATTAAAGTATTTGTGGATCTACACGAAAAAGGATTAATATATAGAGGTTACCGCATGGTAAACTGGGATCCTGAAGCAAAAACAACCTTGTCTGATGAGGAGGTTATCCACGAAGAGCGTCAAGGAAACTTATACTACATAAATTATAAAATTGAAGGAAGTGAGGATACCTTAACTATCGCTACCACACGTCCTGAAACTATATTTGGAGATACAGCAATTTGTATAAATCCAGAAGACGAAAGGTTTGCACACTTACGTGGAAAAAAAGCCATAGTACCAATTTCTAATCGTGTTATTCCTATAATTGAAGATGATTATGTTGATATCGAATTTGGAACAGGTTGCTTAAAAGTAACACCTGCACATGACGAAAACGATAAGAATCTTGGAGATAAGCACAAATTAGAAGTTATTGATATTTTTCATGAAGATGCAACATTAAATAGCTTTGGATTACAATTTGAAGGTCAAGATCGTTTTGTGGCTAGAAAAAATGTGGCTAAAGAATTAGAAACATTGGGTGTTTTAGTAAAGACTGAAACACACATGAATAAAGTAGGAACCTCAGAACGTACAAAAGCAGTTATCGAGCCAAGATTAAGTGACCAGTGGTTCTTAAAAATGGAAGAGTTGGTTAAGCCAGCAATTGAAGCTGTTTTAGGAGAAGAAGCTGAAATTAAATTATTTCCGAAGAAATTTGAAAACACATACCGTCATTGGATGGAGAATATTCGTGATTGGAATATCTCGCGTCAACTACTTTGGGGACAACAAATTCCTGCCTATTTTTATGGAGACGGAAAAGAAGATTTTGTAGTTGCAGAAACTATTGAATTAGCTGTTGAAAAGGCACAAAAAGTAACAGGAAAAGCAGATTTAAAAGCAGAAGATTTAAAACAAGATACAGATGCTTTAGACACTTGGTTTAGCTCTTGGTTATGGCCAATGTCTGTTTTTGATGGAATCCGTAATCCAGAAAATGAAGAAATTAAATATTACTATCCTACTAACGATTTAGTTACAGGACCAGATATTTTATTCTTTTGGGTTGCACGTATGATAATTGCAGGCTATGAGTATAAAGACCAAAAACCATTTAACAATGTCTATTTAACAGGTTTAGTACGTGATAAGCAACGTCGTAAAATGAGTAAGTCCTTAGGGAACTCGCCAGACGCTTTAAAATTAATAGAAGAGTATAGTGCAGATGGTGTTAGAGTTGGGTTACTATTAAGTAGTGCAGCAGGAAACGATTTAATGTTTGATGAAGCCTTATGCCAACAAGGTAAAGGTTTTGGAAACAAAATTTGGAATGCTTTTAACTTAACCAATTTATGGGAAGTTAGTGATACTATTGTGCAACCAGAATCTAGTAAAATAGCTTTAGATTGGTACCAGTCTAAGTTTAGTGAAGCTTTATTAGAAATTGAAGATCACTTTAGTAAATACCGTTTAAGTGATGCTTTAATGGCTATTTATAAGCTAGTTTATGACGATTTTTGTGGATGGTTACTAGAGATTGTAAAACCAGCATATCAACAACCAATTGATGCTGCAACGTATAATAAAGTGATGTCTATTTTTGAGGATAACTTAAAAATATTACATCCATTTATGCCTTTCTTATCGGAAGAAATTTGGCAGTATATTGCTGAAAGAACTCCGGAAGAAGCACTAATTGTTGCAAAATGGCCAGAAGCTAAACCAGTAAACAAAGAGTTAATTGCACAGTTTGAATTTGCTTCAGAGGTTATTTCTGGAATAAGAACCGTTAGAAAAGAAAAGAACATCGCTTTTAAAGATGCGATTGGTTTTTCAGTTATAAATAACGAAAACTCAAATACAGCGTTTGATACTGTAATTGCAAAATTAGGTAATTTAGAAGCTATCGATTATGTAAAAGAACCTGTTGAAGGCGCATTAACCTTTAGAGTAAAATCTAACGAGTACTTTATTCCAATGGATGGTGCAATAGATGTAGAAGCAGAAATTGTTAAGCTAACGGAAGAGTTGAAGTACACAGAAGGTTTTCTTAAATCTGTACAAAAGAAACTATCTAACGAGCGTTTTGTTGCAGGAGCACCAGAGCAAGTAATTGCTAATGAGCGTAACAAAGAAGCAGATGCTTTAGCTAAAATAGAAACATTAAAAAGTAGCTTGGCTAGTTTAAAGTCGTAGCTTAAAATTATATTTATAAGTAAAAAGCCTTTCCGTTTGGGAAGGCTTTTTTTGTTTGTGATTATTTGTTAATTTTTTGAATTATTCATATTTTAATACATGAAATTTAACATTTTGTTTTATTAAAATGTCTATTATTGTTGTTTTAATTAAATTAATGTTAATTTAATCTTCTTTTTTATGCTTAATTTATAATTTTTTGTGATTTAGTGTTTCTAAAGTCTAATATCTTTGATTCAAACCAAAAATATTACTATGAAAAATTTAAAAAATGCCATCGGATTATTGACAATTACAGGACTTCTATTTACGTCTTGTATGGATGATAAAAAAAATAATCAATCTAATATGACTGATTCAGAAACTAGTCAAGACGCTAAATTAGAAGCCAATTCAAAAGCAATGTCTTCAAATTCAGACAAAATGATGATTAATAAAAATGTTTCTGATGGTAATACCACAACAACCAAGTCTGGAGATGTTGTCACTAGATCTATAAATACTAAAGTAAACGCAATGCAGATTAGTGGATGGGATGGATTTAATAAGCTTTCCATTCAAATGAAAAAAATTGAAGATGCAGACTTTAATACTAAATCTGCTGCGATACCTAATATGGGATCTATAATTGCGTCACTTCAAAGCACAAGACCAGATTGGATGAAAACAGAAGAAATCACTGAAGATATTAAAGACGTTCAAAAGGAATATAACGAATATATTAAGGAACAAAATGGAAAGGAAAAACGTAATGTTAGAAATTTAGAAGAATTAAATGAAGCCTATGACGATTTAGTTGAAGAGATTAATGAAACCTTTGATAAATATGTCAAAATTAATCGTAAAGCTAATGAAGAATATAAAGAAGAGATTATGGATGATGGTGATGTAGATGATGCTAGAGAAGAGTATAATGAAGAAATAAAAAAGCTAAATAAAGTAGCTGACGATAAATAATAAAGCTTAAATTATTACAGAAAAAAGCCACGTAAATACGTGGTTTTTTTGTGTTTATAATTTTGGAGGTGTGGTTAAAACCACAATCATCGATGTAAAATACGCTTTATCGAAATCTATGTTAAACATAGTCTTAATTGCTTTAAGTAGGTTTTTTGTTTTTATACTTTAGCAGTCCCTAAATATTAATAGCATGTTTCAAAGTTCCTTTAAAGTAGTAATGCTTGTAGCATTATTTTTGCCCATTTATTTGTTTTCTCAATCTGGTCCTGGTGGTGTTGGTAATTCAACAACTCAAGTGTTATGGTTAAAACCAGATGGTTTTTCTGTAGCAGATGGAACTGTTTTGGATACTTGGGATGATACTTCAGGTAATGCAAACTCATTAACACAGCCTGACGCAACATTTAGACCAATAGTTAAAACTAATATTGTTAATAGTTATGACGTTGTTAGATTTGAAGCTGGTAATAGACGTCTAAGAAAAACTGATTTTACAAGCTTTCCTACCACGCAAGTTAGTGCATTTTATATAAACAAAACAACAGATTCTAGTGATGGTGTTTTATCTTATGCTTCAACAAGTCATAATAATAATTTTCTTTTTTTTAATAGTTCTAATTTAAGTTTTTACCGAAACGGAAACACAAGTATGAATATTACTGCCAACGATGGGAATTGGCATATGGTAGATATGAGTTGGATGAATTCAGGTGTAGGAATGAAAACTTATTTTGATGGAAAACTAAAGCGAACTTTTAATTATGTTCCAGGATCGACAATTACGCCTGGAGGTAGCTTGTCTTTAGCGGGAGAACAAGATGCAGTGGATGCTAATTATGATGCAGCCCAATCTCATCAAGGTGATTTCTCAGAAGTGATTTTGTTCAACGTTGCTATCAACGCTGCAGAAAGAGTTATTATCCAAAACTATCTAACAGCAAAGTATGGATTGACTTTAGAGAGCACTGTAGATTATTATACTCAAGATAACGCTGTAAATGGTAACTTCGATTTTGACGTTGCTGGAATTGGTCAAGCTGACGATGGAAGTAATCATACAGATTCTAAAGGAACAGGAATTGTAACCATTAATTCGCCTTCAGCCTTATCAAACGGAGACTATTTGTTTTGGGGAGAAGAAACTAAAGATCCTGTATATACATTGGTAAGTGAAACCACTACTTATACAAATCAGTTAAACTCTAAATGGCGTGTTAGTAAGGTTGGAGATTTAGGTACAGTTTCTGTGTCTTTTGATATTTCAAGTATCGCTAGTAGCATTCAATGTAATACATTACAATTAGTAGTAGATAATGATAGTAATTTTGGAAGTCCGTCAATATTTAATTTAGTAGTTTCAGGTAATACAGCAACAGCAACAGGCGTGTCTTTTGCAGATGGAGATTATTTTACACTTAGAAATATAGATTCGATTGTTTGGGATGGAACGACATACTTTAATGGGTCTGGAGTATTAAATGCACCAAATAATACAGATTCATGCCTTAAGTTAATTGTTAAGTCCGGAAGTACTGCCTTTTTAACCGAAGATGCTTTTGTTAGAGACGTTGAGGTACAATCAGGAGCAACATTACAAGTTGAAGATGGTATTTTATTAGAAGTAGAAAAGGGTATTGTAAATCAAGGTACTATAGAGTTGCTAGGCGACGCACAACTTATTCAAAAACATACAGGAACAAGTTTAAACTCTGGTTCTGGTGATTTAAAAATTAGACAACAAGGTTCTTATAATTTATATAATTATAATTATTGGAGTGCTCCAGTTAATAGAGGTGGAGATTGGCAAGTAAGTTTCTTAGAAACCGAAGCTGGTCCTGTAGGTTTTACATCAGGTTATGATGCTAATCCTTTGGCTTCGCCAGGAGAAATTAGTAGTTATTGGTTGCATACTTTTAATAATTTAATTGATAATTATTATGGATGGAATCACATTTCAACAACCACACCACTTAGCCCAACAACGGGTTATATAATGAAAGGATCTGGTAATGTGTCACCATCTCCATTCCCATCTGTGGATCAAAATTATGTATTTAGAGGCACAGCTAATGATGGCGATTACAATGTGTCAGCCTTAGGTGGAAATCAAATTTTAATAGGAAACCCTTATCCATCAGCAATTGATGCTGACCAGTTTATTACAGATAATTTATCAGTACTTGACGGAACTTTATATTTTTATGAACATTTTGAATCTAACAATTCTCATATTTTAGCCAATTATAAAGGTGGTTATGCAACTTACAACTTGTTAACGTCTATAGGTAGTCCTGCTCCTCCAACAAATGGTGGTACAACAACCAAAGGTGCTCCAACAAGTAATGTAGCTGTAGCGCAAGGCTTTTTTGTAAAGATTGCCAATTCTGGAACCATAACCTTTAATAATAATCAGCGTATTTTTGCTAAAGAGTCTGCAGGTGAAACTACTTTTTTTAGATCTGCTCAGGCAACTTTAGCGGATAACCGTATTAAATTTTGGCTTAAGTTTAAAGATAATAATGATAACGAGTCTACTATTGCTTTAGGTTATGATACTAACGCTAGTACAGATTTTGATAAAGGTTACGATAGTAAAATGTTTAACGATTTACCTAATGATTTATATTGGGTTATTTCTGATCAAAGATTAAGTATTCAAGGTCTAAATACTTTTGATGTTTCAGATGAGATTCCTTTAGGAATTGATATTTCAAATTCAGGTAATTTTACTTTTGAAATTAGTGAAACTTTGAACTTTCCAACAAATCAGAAAATCTATTTAAAAGATAATCAAACTAATACGTTATACGATATTAAATCTAATCCTGTAACATTAAATTTAGTGTCAGGTGTTGATGAGTCTAGATTCTCTATTGTATATCAATCATCAGAAACTTTATCTACCGAAGATTTTATAACTACACAGTCTTTAGTATACTTTGATAGTTCTAAAAATGCTTTAGTATTTAAAGATATTGAAAACCTGAATAGTATTAAAAATATAAATGTATTTAACCTATTAGGTCAAAATGTTAAAACTATAAATTCTATTGAATCTCAGGAAGTTGAATTGTCAAATATAAACTCAGGAGTATATATTGCTAAAATCACAAAGGCTAATGGACAGTTGGTTAATCTTAAATTTATTAAACGTTAATGTCTAATAAAACTAAGTATTCTATATTAACAGCATTAGTAATTATAGCATCGTATGGTGTAAATAATTATTTAGATTCCAAAGATAAAATAGACACTGTAATACAAGGTACAACAGTAAAAAACAATACAAACGAGTACTTTTTACCAACAAGCACGACAGGACAAATTATACACCATAATGGTTATAGTTTAAGTTATAGCGAGCCACATGAACAAGCAGAATGGGTAGCTTACGAGCTGAAAAAATCTCATTTAAGTAATGCGGATTATAAACGTCCTTATTTTGAAGTGGATCATGCTGTAAAAACAGGTGCTGCACATTGGCGTAATTATAAAAAGTCAGGTTACGATCGTGGACACCTTTGTCCAGCAGGAGACAGAAAATATAGCCAAGAAGCACATGATGAAACTTTTTTGACTAGTAATATCGCTCCTCAAAATCACGATTTTAATGCAGGAGTTTGGAATAGATTAGAACAAAAAACACGTTATTGGGCTAGTAAGTACGATGGTGTTTTTGTAGTTACAGGAGGTGTTTTAGAAAATGGATTAAAAACAATAGGAGAGGAAGAGGTGTCAATTCCTAATCAGTTTTATAAAGTATTAATTGACAATAATAATGGAACTACTAAAGTGATTGCTTTTTTATTACCACACATGGAGTCTGAACAACCTTTATATAAATTTGTAACCTCTGTAGATCATATAGAACAATTAACTGGTATTGATTTCTTTTCAGAATTAGATGATGCTATTGAAGATAGGCTAGAAGCATCAAGCAGTTATAAAGGATGGAGCTTTTAAAATAATTTTTGTTTTACACCTTTCCATCTTAGATCTCTAACAAACCGTCCTTCAGCCTTAGTAATTAAGCGTTCAGGTTTATTACTTGTGGCTTTTAAATACCCAACAATATAATCTTTAAAGTATCTAAAGCTTTTCTTTTTTACACTCATTTTTAAAGCAGTAATTAACGTCAGTGTAAAACCATAACGCATTTTATACATGGCTTCGCCTTGCAGGTGTTTTGCACCTTTATTGTAGCTAGCTCCTGTGGGTTTTAAATGCTTAACATGTAAATTTTCATCTAAGACAATAGACCAGTTGTTATACTTTGCTAGAAGCTCGTCAATGGTATCCCAACCCATAGATTTTTTTAATTGTCCTATGGCTTCAAAACAATGTTTTCGGTAGGCTTTAAGTGCTCCTCTTATGTGATCTTTACCAGTAATAGATTCTAAAACCCAATCGTTATTTTTTTCAATATAACAATAGCCAGCAACCATCCCAATAGATGCATCTTTATTAAAATGAAAGGCTAATGTTTCTAAATAATTTAAAGGAAAAATTAAATCGGCATCAAATTTACAAATCACATCATAATTTTTATTTGCGACCTCATAGCCTTTATAAAAGGCATTAATTATTTTAGTGCCTGGCAAGTGTTGGTTTGATGAGGTAGCATTAACTAAAGTGATGCAATCGTGTTGTTTCTGAAAATCTTTTACAATAGTTTTTGTGTTATCTGTAGAATTATCATTAACCACTACAATTTGCTTGGGCAGCAATGTCTGACTAACTAAAGATTGCAGTGTTAATCCAATTGATGAAGCTTCGTTATGTGCAGGAATGATTATACTGAAATTCAAGGTTTAGTAGTTAAAATTCAAAGTTAAATGATTTTAATTTAATGAAAAGATTGCTTCACTATATTCGTAAGGACTAGATTTGTTTAAGTTCTTTCAGCATAAATAATATAATATCTAGGTGTAAACCATCTTAAAATAGGTCTGATTCCAATTTTTTTGGTGGGATTAGTCCATTTTTGTCTGTCAATAATTTTCCAACCTGTTTTTTCTAATAACCAATCTAATTGCCAATCTTCAAACTCGTGATAATGTCTATCCCAAGGATCTGTTTTGCTTCGGTAAGCCGAAGAAAACCATAATTTAAGTGGTACGCTAATTACTAATTTGTCCGCTTTTATACTTTGTAAAACAGTAAAGGGGTTTAATAAATGTTCAAAAATTTCAAAAGCTGTAACTACTGTGGTTTCAGAGTTTTTGATACTTGAAACATCAAAATCTAAATCTTCACCTTTAGTGTTTTCAACATTGTAATTATTGTCTTTTAATATTTTAGTAAAAGGGTTTTCTACTCCTAAGTCTAAAATTGTTTCAGATTTAGAAATATGTTTTTCTAAAAATTGATACGTTAGTTTAAAGCGTTTATGCGGAAAAGTTTGTTCGTACACAAAAAAAATGATTTAGTTTTATAATAAAATGCAGACGTTTTATTGTTTGTAAACTATAGCATTAATATTCATACCAGCACCAACACTAGCAAAAAGTATAACATCACCTTTATTAATCTCTTGGTCTTTTAGTTTACCTTTTAAAATTAAATCGTACAAAGTAGGTACAGTTGCTACACTAGAATTACCTAAAGTGTTAATACTCATTGGCATAATGCCTTCTGGCATTTTCATGTCGTGTAGCTTGTAAAAACGTTTTACGATAGCTTCGTCCATTTTTTCGTTAGCTTGATGTATCAATATTTTTTTAACATCATTTATATTGTAGCCACTTTTTTCTAAACATGATTTTAAAGCTAAAGGCACGTTGGTTAAAGCGAATTCGTAAATTTTACGACCATACATTTTAATGTATCTACGTTGACTTGTAGATTCTAAATTATTGGTTTCTCCAAAAAAGATAAAATGAGCTTCATCTAACGCATAAGTAGCGGACTCGTGTGCAATAATTCCACTATTGTCATTGGTTTCTTCGACAATTACAGCTCCAGAGCCATCACTATAAATCATGGAGTCTCTGTCATGTTTATCTACAACGCGAGATAATGTTTCCGTACCAATAACTAAACAGCGTTTTGCTATTCCTGATTTAATAAAAGCATTGGCTTGTATGACACCTTCTATCCAACCTGGACATCCAAATAGTAGGTCGTAACCCACACATTTAGGATTTTTAATTTGTAATAAATGTTTTACGCGTGAGGCTATACTAGGGACAGTGTCACTTTGTTCTGTATTGTGTTTTATGTCACCATAATTGTGGGCAACAATAATATAGTCTAAAGTTTCTTTGTCGATTTTAGCATCAGCAATTGCTTTTTCGGCTGCATAAAATGCAATGTCAGAGTTTAATAATTCTGATTTTATGTAGCGTCTTTCTTCAATACCTGTAATGGCTTTGAATTTATCAACGATAACTTCATTTGTGCTATTTATTTTAGAACCATCAGCATTTAAAAACTCATGATTATAAAAATCTTCATTTTTTTCAATAGTACTTGGAATGTAACTTCCTGTTCCAATAATCTTAATATTCATAAAAAAAGGATTGCCTTTAATTGTTTAACTGCTAAGATAAGCAGTAAAAAACTAAAGGCAATTTTATTGGTTAATTATTTACGATGTCCAACGTTTAGTTAGCATCCATATAAGCTTCAATTGGAGCACAAGTACATATTAAATTACGGTCTCCATAAGCATCGTCCACACGACGTACAGAAGGCCAAAACTTATTGTCTACCACGTAATCCAAAGGATAAGCAGCTTTCTCACGAGTGTATGGTAATAACCATTCGTCACTTGTTAACATAGCTAATGTATGAGGTGCATTTTTTAAAGGATTATTATCGTCATCCTTAGTTGCAGCATCAATTTCTTTTCTAATAGAAATCATAGCGTCACAAAAACGATCCATTTCTGCTTTACTTTCACTTTCTGTAGGTTCAATCATCATAGTTCCTGCAACTGGAAAAGATACTGTTGGAGCATGAAAACCATAGTCCATTAAACGTTTTGCAATATCCACAACCTCAATACCATGCTCTTTAAATGGACGACAATCTATAATCATCTCATGAGCAGCACGACCTTGTTCTCCGGAGTATAAAGTTTCAAAAGCACCTTGTAATCTGTGTTTGATATAATTAGCGTTAAGTATCGCTATTTCGGTTGATTTTTTCAATCCTTCAGCACCTAACATTTTTATGTAACCATAAGATATTAAACATGCTAAAGCAGATCCAAAAGGCGCAGCAGAAATAGCAGTTATAGCTTGGTCTCCACCAGTTTTTACAACAGGGTTACCAGGTAAAAATGGCACTAATTGTTTAGCAACACAAATTGGTCCAACACCAGGTCCACCACCACCATGAGGAATAGCAAAGGTTTTGTGTAAGTTTAAGTGACAAACGTCTGCGCCAATATTTCCAGGATTAGTTAATCCAACCTGAGCATTCATGTTGGCTCCATCCATATAGACTTGACCACCATTATCGTGTATTAGTTGTGTAATAGCTTTAATTCCAGACTCATAAACACCATGAGTAGATGGGTAAGTTACCATTAAAGCAGCTAGATTGTCTTTATGCAATTCTGCTTTTTCGCGTAAATCCTCTACATCAATATTACCATCTTCATCAGCTTTAGTAACCACAACTTTCATTCCAGCCATTACTGCACTTGCAGGATTGGTTCCGTGAGCAGAACTTGGTATTAAACAGATGTTTCTGTGATGATCGTTTCTAGATTCGTGATACGCTCTAATAACCATTAATCCAGCATACTCACCTTGAGCTCCAGAGTTAGGTTGTAAAGAGGTACCTGCAAAACCAGTGATTTCAGTTAATTGATCTTCTAATGCTTTTAACATTTGTTGGTAACCTTCAGCTTGATCTAAAGGAACAAATGGATGGATGCTTCCCCAATTTGGAGAACTTAATGGTAACATCTCTGAAGCAGCATTAAGCTTCATTGTGCAAGATCCAAGAGAAATCATAGAGTGGTTTAAGGCTAAATCCTTGCGCTCTAAACCTTTTATGTAACGCATTAATTCGGTTTCAGAATGATGCGTGTTAAATACGTCTAAAGTTAAAAACTCAGATTGACGTTGTATGCTGTTTTGTATATTGTTTGCTTCTGTAAAACTATCGATTATTATAGTCGGCTTTGTTTCCGCTTCAGCGAAAATTGCTATAATTTGATTGATATCTTTAACAGAAGTTGTCTCGTTGATTGAGATTGTAACTGTATTGTGATTAGGATAATAGAAGTTAACCTCGTGCTTTTCTGCAATTGTTTTTACAGCTGAAGCATTAGCCTTAACCTGAAGCGTATCAAAAAATGAAGTATTTAATTGCTCAACACCCATTTTAGTTAAGGCATTGGCTAATGTTGACGTTGCATTATGTACTTGATTTGCAATAAAAGTTAACCCTTTTGGTCCATGATACACAGCATACATACCAGCCATAACTGCTAATAATACTTGTGCTGTACAAATGTTAGAGGTTGCTTTGTCACGTTTAATGTGTTGCTCTCTAGTTTGTAAAGCCATACGCAAAGCTCTGTTACCATTTGCATCTTTAGTTACACCAATAATACGCCCAGGAATATCACGTTTGTAAGCTTCTTTAGTCGCAAAATAAGCTGCATGTGGTCCTCCATAACCCATTGGGATACCAAAGCGTTGTGTAGTACCAACGACAACATCTGCACCAAATTTACCAGGAGCTTCTAATTTTACTAAGCTTAAAATGTCTGCAGCAACTGCTACTTTAATGTTATTTGCGTTAGCTTTTTCTATAAAGGTTTTGATGTCTGTAATTTGTCCATCTTTACCTGGATACTGTAGTATTGCTCCAAAAAAGTCTGTAGAAAAATCAAACGTAGTTTCATCACCTATTACTAACTCTACACCAATTGGAGTAGCACGTGTTTGTAATAAAGATAGGGTTTGAGGTAAAATAGTATCGCTAACAAAAAATTTAGAAACACCAGCTTTTTTCTGATCACGTTCTCTAACAGCAAATAGTAAGCTCATTGCTTCTGCAGCAGCAGTACTTTCGTCTAATAAAGACGCGTTTGCTAACTCCATTCCAGTTAGGTCAGTAACCATAGTTTGGAAATTTAGTAATGCTTCTAAACGACCTTGAGCAATCTCGGCTTGGTAAGGCGTGTAAGCAGTATACCAACCTGGATTTTCTAGTATGTTACGTTGTATAACAGCAGGTAGAATAGTTGGATGGTATCCTAAACCAATATACGTTTTGTAAGTTTTGTTAAGTTTTGACAGGTTATTAATATGATTTGAATACTCATATTCTGTCATAGCTTCATCTAGCTGTAAGTCTTTTTCAAGACGAATTGGAGCAGGAACAGTCTCAGATATTAATTGTTCAATGGTATCTGCGTTTACTGTTTGAAGCATTAGTTTTTGATCATTTTCTCTTGGACCAATGTGACGTAATGCGAATGCGTTTGTGTTCATTTGTGTTGTGTTGTTATTAACCTTTTTACAAGGTTTGAGAAAAAATATAGTTGTTTTTTAATGTTTGCAAAATTAACGAAAACTAATAGTAAAATTTTGTTAAAAATTGAAAGTTTTCAACTAATCGGCTGCTTTATTAACAGATTAATTATTTTTGTCTAATGAAGGTCCTAAAACAGCTTTTAGATTTTTACATAAATAGTAGCATTCATGTTGCTTTAGCAGTCTATGCGTTAAGTTGGATTACTTTAAAAAAGCTGAACATAAATTATGACGCTACCATCCTTTATTTTAATTTTTTTGCCACTATAACAGGTTATAATTTTGTAAAATATTTTGGTATTGCTAAATGGCACCATCGTAGTTTGGCTAATTGGTTAAAAGTTATACAACTGTTCTCTTTTATATGCTTTAGTTTGATGTTGTATTTTGGGTTGCAATTACAACAAAACACTGTCTTGTTAATTGGTGGTTTTGGTGTTGTTACATTTTTGTACGCCATACCTTTTTTACCAAAAAAATGGTATTTAGATACGCAACAAAACTTAAGGGATATAAGTGGTTTAAAGGTGTATGTTATTGCTTTGGTCTGGAGTGGTGTTACGGTAGTCTTACCACTATTAGATAGCAATGGAGTATTTAATCAAGATGCTATTATTACAATTTGTCAAAATTTTATTTTGGTTATAGCATTAATGCTGCCTTTTGAAATAAGAGATTTAAGCTATGATAGTTTAAAGTTGGCTACCATACCACAAAAAATAGGTGTAAAACGCACGAAGTTATTAGGTTTTGCTTTTGTTTTAATTTTCTATTTTTCAGAATTTTTTAAGGACAGTATCTCTGTTTTGGGATTGCTACTGCAAGGTGTTGTAGGTGTAATTTTATGCTTGTTTATCTACTTTGCTAATCAAAATAGAAACACCTATTATACATCGTTTTGGGTAGAAGCCTTACCCATATTTTGGATGTTATTTATGCTTCTGTAATTCTTTGTCAAAAGAAGATTTAAGTTCTTTTTTTTCGGTTACCGATAATGGGTTTCCTTTTATGCTATTTATTAAATGCGTTAACTTGGTATTGTTTTTAGAGTGATGTCTACAAACCGCACACATAAATGTGTGAAATTTAAACTTCACTTTTTCTAAAATACTAGCTTCGTGATACTGAGCTTTATCGCAGATATGACTTGATTCCTCACAAGAAATCATAAATTTTTTCATAAACATAATTAAAACCAATTTTTTTCTAAACAACCTGCCATAGCAGTTCTTGCTCTGTGGATTATTACCCAAAGATTAGACGCAGTTATTTCTAATTCATTACAAATTGTTTCGGTTTCATAATTTAAAATGGTTTTCATTTCAAATATTTGAGCTTGTTTTTTTGGTAATTTAGACAGGCAATCATCAATTGCGCTGGCTAATTCAGTATTTTCAATTTGGTCTTCTGCAGTTTTATCAAAAGGATCTGCAACGCGCTCTTCTAACCAATCACCTTCTGTTTCGCTGTCAGAATTGTAAGACATTCTAACTTCAGCTTTACCTTTATTAGAATTAGATTTACGGTAATGGTCAATGACTTTTCTTTTTAAAATAGATACTAGCCAAGTACGCTCACTAGCTTCTCCTTTAAAGTTTTTCATGCTTTTTAGACCAGCTAGAAAAGTGTCAGAAACTAAGTCTTGCGCTATTGCTCTGTCATTTACACGTGTAATGGTGTAATTAAAGAGGTAGTCGCTGTATAAATCTATCCATTTATTAGGATTAATTGTGTGATCTGACATGTTTAAGATTTCTTTTTCGTGCTAAAAATACTAAAATTACAATTAAGTAATTACGTTTTTTTACATCTAAATAATGGAATACCTAAAACTTTGATATGTAAACTGGATAGCAAAGGGTTGAAAGAACCTTTTTAATAGTTAGTTTTTAAGGTGAGGAATAGTCAAAATGAATAATATTAGCTTTACTCCAAAACATGTATTCTTCTTTTGCCTGATTTTAAAAATCTACTATTCTAACTTATTTTGCTATGCATTTTTGGCTGTGCTAAAAGTGATAGTTTTATTATAATTGCCTTTTTAATTTTAAAATGTATTGACTATTCTGTGGTATTATATTTTGAAATAAAATGTGTTATTGCTAAATGAAATCCAGCCAATATGATAGCCATTAATGACCAAATAAAAAAGATTAGTAATTGATTTAATACTATTATTTTGATGACAATTAATGCAATTACGACGCTAAGCAAATAGATAAAACTTGATATTTTAATTGACTTAGGTAGTTGTTTAAAATTAATTCCAATTTTTATACTTATATTAATTTGAATAATGCCTAATATGGGTAATGCTATTAATGCTCCATAAATAGTAAAGCTAATCAAAACACAAATTATAAACGCCCAACTATTAATAGTATATAGATTTTTCATTGTAATTAGTTTATAATTGTCTGTAGGTTTAAGATAAATAGCCATGTGTAAATTATTGCAAAGCTTACAAATAGTGTATTCATAAAATAACTTCCTATTTTAAAAATTATTTTCTGAGGAATTTGATACATAGGGTAATATGCAATTTGAGTGGCCACTTTACCTACCCAATACATGCCTATTAAAGTGGTTAGTGCTAATGCTAAGTGACTTCCGTTTTTTAAATCTGTAGGTATTAGTATTGCAATCAATCCAAAACAAAAATTTAATCCCTGTATATAACGACCATAAGTTTTTGCTATTTCTTGATTTAATGGTTTAAGTTGTTTAACATCATTATACCAATCAAATACTTGGTGTCTTATATATGGATAAATTAATGCTGTAAATATTTGACCACATCCACCAAGTATTATTAACCAATTAGGAATTTGATATTTCATAGTTCAGTTTTTTTAAGATTATTTAATATCCATGTAAAATAATATGCAAGACTCATTGGCATTATGATTATAAGTAAAATAAATAGGAATAATCCATTTAAATCTTTTACGATTAACCAACCTAAACCATAACACAGTGTTAAAATCCAATACAGTATAATATGCTTTTGTTGTTTATTATTATACTGTTTCCACAGAAAAAGGATGCCTAACGCACTTATTAATTGAACAGCACCAAGTAATATTTGAGCGTATAATCCTAGATAAAGAGTTAAGTATAAAATGGTAGTAGCAATGACTAGAAATTTGTTGATGTTAAATACTGTTTTCATAATTATTAAGTGTTTAAAACTTTCAATAATTATTGAAAGTTAATTTCAAATTTTTTTATTTAAATAGTTTAAGTAAAGATTTAGTAATCCAGTTTTGTTTTTGATTTACTAATTTATTTATCATTACGTCCATAGTTTCTGTTAATTCGTGAAGTGCTTTTGTCTGTTTGATTAGCTCTTTAGTTTTTGCAGTGCCATCATCTTTAATGCTTGAAACTTCATCTAAAACTTTGACAACAGGTTTAATTTCTCTTCTGCTACGTTCCACAGCAACAATCCTAGCTAATTCTTGTACATCTTTTTCAGTAGTAAAAAACTCTTTACGTTCTCCAGCTACTAATGTTTTGGTTACAATTCCCCAATCCATTAATTGTCTTAAATTCATACTAGTATTTCCTCTAGAGATTTTAAGATCTTCCATAATCTCTTCCATAGATAATGGTTTGGTAGAAATAAAAAGAAGTGCTTGTATTTGCGCCATTGCTTTATTAATTCCCCAAAGAGAGCCTAAACTTCCCCATGTGCTAATAAATTTATCTTTTGCTTCTTGATATTCCATGACACAAATATATTAATAATTTTCAAACTTTCAATAATTATTGAAAGTTTATTTTTTAAACCAAAAAAAAGCCATTCTTAAACGTAGTCAAGAATGGCAGATTTTAAATTGTGATAACTAAATTACTTTATTAGTCCTGCGCGTTTTAATAGTGCCTCAGGTTTAGGTTCTTGACCTCTAAAGCGTTTGTATAACACCATTGGGTTATCTGTACCACCTTGAGATAACACATTGTCTTTAAATTTTGTTGCTACTTCTTTATTAAATATACCTTTTTCTTTAAAGTAGTCAAACGCATCTGCATCTAAGACTTCTGCCCATTTGTAGCTATAATATCCAGAGGAGTAACCACCTTGAAAAATATGTGCAAAAGCAGTACTCATACAATTCTGTTTAACATCAGGATACAGGTTTGTGTCTTTAAAAGTTTTGTTTTCATGTTGTTTAACATTAGTAATATCTGTTGGGTTTATACCATGCCAACTCATGTCTAATAAACCAAAACTTAGTTGTCTAAGGGTTTGCATTCCTTCTTGAAATGTGGCGCTTTCTTTAATTTTTTGGACTAAATCCATTGGAATGATTTCTCCAGTTTGGTAATGTTTAGCAAATAATTCTAAAGCTTCTTTCTCATAACACCAGTTTTCTAAAACTTGGCTAGGTAACTCTACAAAATCCCAAAACACACTTGTACCAGATAAACTTGGGTAAGTTGTGTTAGCTAACATACCATGTAATCCATGACCAAACTCGTGAAATAATGTAGTAATTTCATTAAATGTTAGTAATGACGGTTTGCTTTTAGTTGGTTTTGTAAAGTTGCATACGTTAGATATTTGTGGTCTTTGGTTTATGCCATCTTTAATAAATTGTGGTTTAAAGGATGTCATCCATGCGCCATTTCTTTTTCCTGCTCTAGGGAAAAAATCAGCATAAAATATGGAGACTAATTGATTGTTTTCATCTAAAACTTCATAGGTCATAACATCTTCATGGTACTTATCTATTGTATCAATTTTTTTAAACTGAAGTCCAAATAATTTATTTGCAACTTGAAAGGCACCATCAATAACATTTTCTAATTTAAAGTAAGGTTTAAGTTGCTCGTCATCTAAATTAAATAGTTTTTGTTTTAATTTTTCAGAATAGTAAGCGGAATCCCATTTTTCTAATCGATCTAAGTTATCAAGTTCTTTTGCAAAATCTTCTAATTCTGCAAACTCACGTAAAGCAGCAGGTTTTGCTTTAACTAATAAGTCTTCTAAAAAGGTATTTACTTTTTCCGGTGTTTGAGCCATGCGTTCTTCTAAAACAAAATGTGCATGTGTGTCATAACCTAATAAATTAGCACGTTCAAAACGCAGTCTAGCAATGTCTAAAACGTTTTGTTGGTTATCTAATTTGTCATTATTAAATCCTTTGGCTCCAAAAGCTAGCGCTAATTTTTTACGTAATGCTCTATTATCTGCATACGTCATAAATGGTATATAACTTGGGTAATCTAAAGTTATTAAATAACCCGCTTTGTTTTTAGACTCAGCTAATTGTTTTGCAGCTTCAATTGCACCTTCTGGTAATCCTGATAAATCAGCTTCATTGGTGATTAACATTTCAAAAGCATTAGTTTCTGCTAAAATATTTTCTCCAAATTTTAATTTTAAACTAGCTAATTGTTTGTCAATAGCTCTTAGTTTTTGCTTTTTATCTTCAGGAAGATTTGCTCCATTTCTAGAAAAGCTTTTATATTTTTTATCTAATAATGTAGTCTGTTCTATATTTAAATCAAGACTATCTTTATTGTCGTAAACGTGTTTTACTTTTTTAAATAACGCTTCGTTTAATGTTATATCATTACCAAACTCGGTTAAAATAGGAGAGATGTCTTGTGCTATTTTTTGAAGGTCATCATTAGTCTCTGCCGAGTTAAGATTAAAAAATATACTGGTTACACGGTCTAGTTGTTGTCCAGAAAACTCTAAAGCTTCGATTGTGTTTTTAAAAGTAGGAGCGTCAGTAGTGTTTATAATTGTCTCTATCTCTAATTTAGTATCCTCAATTAGTTTTAAAATGGCAGGTTTAAAGTCCTCATTTTTTATAGATTGAAAAGGTGGAGTGTTAAATTTTGTGCTAAAATTGTTTAAAAGTGTATTCATTATAACGTTATAGTAAAATTTTTGATGTTAAAATTAATATTTTTATTGCATATTAATTATTTAAATGATTATTTTTGCAAATGATTTTTTCCCGTGAGTTGGTTACTCACATAAAAATTATTGATTAATAGCGATAAAAAGCCTCAGACATGTCTGAGGCTTTTTTTTTATATCTTGTTATTTAACGATTTATTAAGACTCTTTAACTAATATTCTAAAATAATACAAAATGTTGGTTGGTTTTGTAAGAAAACATACTTTTTTGCAACTGTTTTTTGGATATGAGTATACATTCTCATAAATAGAAAATAATAGCGATGGAAGCCTCAGACTTATGTTTGGGGCTTTTTTTTATTATAAACTATTGTTAAACCGATAAAACTGTTGTTTGTCGAAACCTCTAATTTTCTTGGCTGTTAATTGTACATATAGAGGCTTAAGTTGCAACTTTGACATAAGTTTTTTTGATGTGAGAATATATGTCCACATATAGAAAGATTAATAGCGATTGAAAACCCCAACCTAGTTGGGGTTTTCTGTTTTTGACTATTTAATATCTTTTGAAGCTTGCTCTACTTTTACTTTTAAAGCTTCTTTGTAAGCTATAATTTTATCCAATACTGATGCATCAGATGCACCAATAATTTGTGCAGCTAATATTCCTGCGTTTTTTGCTCCATTTAATGCAACAGTAGCAACAGGAACACCTCCTGGCATTTGTAGTATGGATAATACCGAGTCCCATCCATCTATAGAATTACTACTTTTTACTGGCACTCCAATAATTGGTAATGGACTTAAAGAGGCTACCATACCTGGTAAATGTGCTGCACCACCTGCACCAGCAATAATGACGCTAATGCCTCTTTTATGAGCGTTTTTACTAAAATCAAATAGTTTTTCTGGTGTACGATGTGCTGATACAATATCAACTTCTATATCTATTTTAAATTCTTTTAATATATCAATAGCGTCTTGCATGACTGGCATATCACTATTGCTTCCCATTATTACTGCTACTTTGCTCATAAATTGTGTTGTTTCAAAATTTAGTTGTTTTGCAAAAGTACGTTTTTTAGTACTTTAAATTAATGTCAAATTTATGATTATTTCCGCTTCTTAATCATTTACAAAAAGAGTGTCTACTATTCATGACATATAACATGCATTTCACGACATTTATTTTTATACACCTTGATTTTATTGCAGTTTTGGATTGCTATTAATCAATAATAATAAAACCCTTTACTTGATTTCTGGTATTGGGTTTTATTTAAAATAGTTAAAAATCTGATTCTAAAATTTCTTTTAGAAATCGCCAAAACCAAATGTCACACCATAATTAAATCTAACACACTACAATAAATAACTATCAACCTTAAAACAAGAAAAATGAAAAAAATAATTTTAATAGGATTAACGCTTTTTACTATTACAGCTGCAATTGGACAAGAACCTACAATGGAGCAAACACTTAGTTATTTAAATGCTAATATAACCGACTTGCCTTGTATGAGTGATTGGAAGTATAAAAACATAGCTTATAATGAGTCTAAAAATGCTATTGAAATATTTTTTGATGTTGAAAATGGTGTCTTAAAATATTCTGTCAATATGAATAAAGAGTATACGATAACTGACCATAAAGAAAAAAATTATGTTAAAGTGAAATTTAAAACAGAATCTATCACTTGTGTAGGTTCTGATGATGAAACTTTTTATAGAAATTACTTTTTATTTAGTAGCGCTATTCCTAAAACTGTAAGAGCAGTAAAGCATTTATTAAAATTAGGATATGCTAATAGAGATACAACCTTTGATGATATTAAATTTTAGGAAGATGAAAGAGCTAAAAATACTAAATCTAATATCATTTATTTTCTTTTATGGTGCTTTTGCTTTTGCGCAAGACAATAATAATACACCTATCGAAAATGTAAAATTATATAAAATACCACTTACCAATACTGTTGTTTCTACATATGAAAAACTGTTACTTTTTAAAGTTTCAGAATATGATTTTGGTAAAAACTCTAACGGTATTGCTATACAACCTCAATTGTTAAATGAAAATATTAATAAAATATTTAATACAGTTGTACTTGCTAATTCGGATGTAGCTTCAAATGGATCTGCTATAGGTTACCAAAAAAATGACTCTAAAGAAACAGTGTCTGTTAATAGTATTTCTAAAATAAGTGCATCATATAGTCATTTCTTAAAAGTAGGTATTCATGCAAAGGGATCATCATCTCCATTTAACTTGTATGATGATAATACTTGGAGTAGTGGTGTTGGTGCAACCTTGGGTTACATTTATAAGCGTCAAAACTCTTCGACTTCTTATATTGATAATGAAGCAGAAAAAGTTAGCTTAAAGCGATTAAAATTTGTTGATTCTTTAATAAAGATTAAGATATCCTATGCTAAAAAATTAGAATCAATTGAATCTTTAATTAGTGAATTAGATAAAAGTAAAGCAACTTATTATCACAAAAAAGATAGTTTAAATGCTATTAAAAATGAAATAGAGACATTTAATTCTGTGTTTAAAAATGTGAATCCAAATTTTACTTTAACGGATTACTACAATAAGTTACTTTATAATCCAGACGTTTTACCTGATACTGTATTTATTTTGGAAAACCAAAGAGCTTTAAACGAGTTAGAAAAATCAGGAAGTACTGCGTTTAATAAAGCTATAGATTATATTATTGAAGAGTTAACAGCTTTTGATAAAAAACATGACATTACTTATGGTTATTCATTGCATTGGTTTGATGGAGATTTTACTTTAACTAATGCAACCTATAAGTTTGAAGAAGCTAATATCGATAATACATTATATGTAGCCTTAAATGATAGTTTAAAGTTTGATAAATCTCAAAATAAATTAAAACTCTCTACACAGATTAATTATAATTTTACTAAAAAAAGTAGGAGAAATTTAATGTTTTTTAAAGCGGGAACAGCATTGCATAGTGGATCATTTTTAAGTTCTAATTTATTAAACGGAACACCTAAAATAGATGAAAACCAAAATGTAATTGATGAAAGTAATAGTGAAGAGAACACGTTAAAAGGTGATTTTAATGCAATAGATAAAACACTTACTTATGGAAGTTTTAGTGCTTATGGAGCTATGTTTTTTGGATCAAACCAAAAGTTTGGAATAAATTTAAATCTTAGCCATAATTACTTAATAAATAAACCCGAAAATGTTTTTTATAAAAACAATTTTACAGCTTTAGTAGGACCAATTTTTAAAGCGACAGGAAAAGAAGGTAAAGGTGTTGTACTAGGTATTGATATCGGTTTTGACAATGCTATTTACAATACTAAAATAAACAACGATTTTACCGCCAGATTACGCGTTGGAATACCTTTTGAAATATACACAAAATCAAAATAATTAACTATGAAAACTATTAAACTATTTGCAACATTATTTATACTTACTTTAAGTTTTGCTAGCATCGCACAATCTAAGCAAGAGACAGGTAGTGCCATGTTTCCGTGGACTGACAGTCAAAAAGAAATTACAGCGTTTTACGGAATGAAAATATATGTTAAGGATAATACAGAATACTTATTTATTACAGATGCTATCAAATTATGTAATAGTGTTGAAAAATCTGATTCTTTTAAGTTTAATGAAGATTTTGAAGCTTACATAGAAGCTAATTATGCAGGTACAATTAAAGGCGCTAATAAGTTTGTCAATTATGGTGGTTTAAGCGGTTTTACACACATGTGTTATTTTTTTAATAAAAAAAATGATACAGCTTCAGAAAATTATAGTGATGCTAAACGTGGTATAACAAATGCTATGGCAGTGTTTAATAACACAAATCATAACAACAGAGAAAAGAAAATTATAAAAATAAGTCATTTAGATTTTGACTTTAATCTGCCTTGTTATTAATAAAGCATAGTACTAATTGGGTTATAATTAAAAAGTACTGTTGTTACCTCAAAAGTGTAGTTAAAATATTGTAAATAAGTCACAAGCGTGATAAAAAAGCAAATATTTATTATATTTAAAATCTAACCATCAAAACTAAAAAAATGACTCAATTTAAAGCAAAAGTAGAAGTATGTTTAAAAGATAGTGATGTTAATTTTACAATTGAACTGAATATCCCAGTCGAAGTTGATATAAACTGTAAAGAGTATATTACTTTTTTAGACAGTAAAAATCAAAGACACCTAGTGCTTTTTATTGAAACAGTTGATGGAAGTAGAATAGGTGTTGGTGGTAATATCAAAAAAACAATTAATAGCACATTTGTCAATAAAGATTTAAAGGAAGGAATGGACGTTGATATAGCGCTTTATAACGATAATGCACTTTTCAATCCTAAAAACAATAGTGTGAATTTTGAGGAGCCTAGAGAGTCTGGTAATGGAGGAGTAGTTGGAGTGATAAGTTGTTCTAATTAATTGAAAAAACTAATTTTCATACTATTCGCACAATTTGTTTTAGCGCAACAAAATCCACAAGATTCTATTTCATACGAGTATTTTTATGAGAAAGAATTACAACAAATAGTGTCTTTAAAACAACAACAAATAGGACGTTCTTTTAATCCTAAAAAGCAGCTTGAAATTGCCGAAATTTATAAAAGAATTAACTGCGAGGATTCTGCTTATGCAGCTTATTATAAGGTTTTTGATAAAGAATTTAAAAAGCTAACGTTATCCGACGATGCTTTTAATGAGTTACTATTCTCGTTACACACAACCGAGTCTAGTAAGCATAATTATAACAAAGATAGACGCTACTTTCTAGAACTTTTAAAACAACGAACCATTAAGGGAACTAACGATCAATGGTTAGCTAAAATAGAAAACGAACGATTTAAAGACTATTTTATTGATAGCTTAAAATTAGGCAAAGCAAAAGAAATAATTAATGGTATAAAAAAAACAAATTATTACCAATCAAACAGCACGTTTAGGTCTGTGATTTTATTAAATGAAGGTAACCTAAACACCAAAATAAATAATTTTAAGATTGCAGAAAGTAATTTATTTCATGCCTTAGACTTGGCTAAACAAAATAAAGATTATCTGAGACAAGTGTATTGTCTTATTAATCTTGGAGTAAATGAAAATAAACAGAAAAATTATACAAAAGCATTAAGTTACTTTGATCAAATAGAAAGTATACCTAATAGCAAATACAATATCAAAATAGCCAGAATTATAGCAAGTAATAAAGGTAATGCCTACTATGGGTTAAAAGATTCTGTAAATTTAAAACACCAAGATGATTTGTATTATAAGTTAGATAATATAATAAGTGATTTTAGTAAAAATAGTAATTTTTACGAGATTGACGTTGCCTACCAAACTAAAGAAAAAGATAAAAAAATAGAGGAGTTGTCATCTTTTAAAAAGACATTTAATACTAACAAAATAGTCTATAGTGTTTTATTGTTTTTAGTGTTTTTGTTAGCGCTTTATTCTTTTGTACGATGGAAAAAATCAGACAAAACAAAAAAGCTGCTAAATAAAGAAAATCAATCTCTAAGTATAGAAAATAAAAAGACAAAACACGAGTTAGAAACCGTAAAGTCTATCGTTACTAATGACTTTATTTTACTTAAAAACAAATCCAAAGTTTATCTTGAAGCATTAATTTACGTCAAATCTGATGGGCATTATCTTAACCTTTACACGACTTCCAAAAAGGAATTTGTAAGAGGTAAAATTTCGGAAATTGAAAAACAATTACCACCTAACTTTGTTAAATGTCATCGCTCTTATATAATTAATAAAAATTATATCAAGCAGTATAATAGCATGGAGGTTATTATGACAAATGGTCAAGATATTCCGCTTTCTCGTGGGTTTAAATTTTAGTTATAAACTTATCACTTCAATACTATTTTTAACCTTTTCAGCAATTTGACGTGCTGTATTTAAGTCCTCATCTACAATGGTAACATGACCCATTTTTCTAAATGGTCGCGTTTCTTTTTTACCATAAATATGAGGTGTCACACCATTCATAGCCATTATAGATTCTATGTTTTTGTAGTGTACTTGACCTGTATAGCCTTCAGCACCAACAAGATTAACCATAACACTTGCCACTTTATTCTCAGTTTTACCTAAAGGTAATCCTAAAATAGCACGAATATGTTGCTCAAATTGAGACGTATAACTCCCTTCAATCGTTTGGTGACCAGAATTATGTGGTCTTGGTGCAACTTCGTTAATTAGTATTTTATCATCTTCGGTTTGAAATAACTCAACAGCTAATAAACCAACGTGATTAAAAGCTTCAGATGTTTTTAATGCAATATCTTGCGCTTTTTTAGCAACTTCTGCACTTATTCTTGCAGGACAAATAACATATTCTACTTGGTTAGCTTCTGGATGAAACTCCATTTCTACCACAGGATAGGTTTTCATTTCGCCATTAGCACTTCTAGCAACAATTACAGCTAATTCATTTTTAAACGGAATTAATTGTTCTGCTATGCATTCGCCTTTAGGCAAATCTTTTAAATCCGCAATGGATCTTACTATTTTCACACCATTACCATCATAACCAAATTGTGCAGCTTTCCATACAAATGGTAAGTTTAAACCACCATTATCAATAGCATCTTCAATCTCAGACACATAAGCAAACCTGCTAAAAGGTGCAGTTGGTAAATTATGGTCTTGATAAAATAATTTTTGAGTCGCTTTATTTTGTATGCGTCTTAATGTTTTTGACGATGGGTAAACGGTTATACCTTCATTCTCTAATTTTTCAAGTGCAGCGACATTTACATTTTCAATCTCGATGGTTAAGACGTTGACCTGTTTACCAAAATTATAAACAGTATCAAAATCCATCAAGTCACCTTTAGTAAACTCATTACAAGCCATACGACTTGGTGCCTCATTACTATTATCTAAAATACAAGTGTAAATATCAAATTTTCTAGTATTATAAAGTAGCATTTTGCCTAATTGGCCACCACCTAAAATACCTAATTTAAAGTCTGAAGAAAAATAATTCATTGGTCATAAATCGTGTTAGCCACAAAAATACATTTTAAAACCAAAACAGGACCTAAAAATCGAATTCAAATATCTGTTAAGCAGTCACAAATGCGTATATTTGCGCTTTAAATTTATAAAATGCAAACTATTACGCTTCACGACAAACAGTTTAAACCATTTATTTCTGAACAAGAATTGGATGACGCTGTAACAAGAATGGCTAATCAAGTCGCTCACGATTTAGGAGACGAAGTCCCAGTTTTTGTTGGGATTTTAAATGGATCGTTTATGATTGTAAGTGATTTTGTGAAAAAATATCCAAAACCATGTGAGGTAACTTTTATAAAGCTTGCCTCTTATGAAGGTGTAAAATCTACAGAGGATATACAACGCTTAATTGGTTTAACACAAGATTTAACAGGACGCACTGTAGTTATCCTAGAAGATATTATTGATACAGGAAACACGTTAGAAGAAGTACACCGCATTTTTAAATCCGAAAACGTAAAACAATTGTTAATCGCAACACTGTTTTACAAACCGGAAGCTTATAAAAAAGACTTTAAATTACACTATGTTGGTATAGAGATTCCTAATAAATTTATAGTAGGCTACGGTCTAGATTATGATGGGTTAGGTCGCGATTTACCAGCAGTATACCAACTAAAAACAACACAACACATGACTAATTTAGTGCTATTTGGACCTCCAGGAGCAGGAAAAGGAACGCAAGCTAATTTTTTAAAAGAAAAATATGATCTAGTCCATATATCTACAGGAGATGTATTTAGATACAATATCAAAAACGAAACTGCATTAGGTACGTTGGCTAAGTCTTACATGGACAAAGGTCATTTAGTACCAGATCAAGTAACTATAGATATGTTAGAGGCAGAGGTAGAGCGTAATGCTGGAGCTAAAGGATTTATTTTTGATGGTTTTCCAAGAAACGAAACGCAAGCGATAGCATTAGATAAAATTATGTCAGATAAAGACTCTGAAGTTAGCGCAATGGTAGCTTTAGAAGTAGAGGATGAGGTGTTAGTACAACGTTTGTTAGAACGTGGTAAAACTAGTGGAAGAAAAGACGACTCTGACGAGGCTATTATTAGAAACAGAATTAAAGTTTATTATAACGAAACTGCAATTTTAAAAGACTACTACGCAGCACAAAATAAATATTTTGGAGTAGATGGTATTGGTGGTATAGAAGATATTACCAAACGCTTAAACACTGTAATTGACAAATTGTAATACAAACAAACGTGTTTGAGTTAATAAGTATTAGTGAAAACTTTTAACTATTAACGTTTTAACTTTTTAACTAAATTATGACTGAGGGAAATTTTGTAGACTACGTAAAAATGCATGTCTCTTCTGGGAACGGAGGAAAAGGATCTGTGCATTTACATCGCGAAAAATTTATTACAAAAGGTGGACCAGATGGAGGAGATGGTGGACGTGGAGGACACGTTATATTAAGAGGTAACTCTAACCTTTGGACACTATTGCATCTAAAATTTAAAAGACATATTAGAGCAGGACATGGTGGACATGGTAGTAAAAGTAGAAGCTCTGGAGAAGATGGAGAAGACATGTACGCAGACGTACCTTTAGGTACTGTCGTTAGAGATACAGAAACTAACGAAATCCTTTTTGAAATCACTGAGGATGGAGAAGAGCGTATTGTGGCAGAAGGTGGAAAAGGTGGTCTAGGTAACTGGCACTTTAAAACATCTACTAACCAAACACCACGATATGCACAACCAGGAATACCATTAGAAGAAAAATTTATAACCCTAGAACTTAAAGTTTTAGCAGATGTAGGTTTAGTTGGATTTCCAAATGCAGGAAAATCCACATTACTATCTGTAGTAACCTCAGCAAAACCAAAAATTGCAGATTACGAGTTTACAACTCTTAAACCTAACCTAGGAATTGTAAAATACAGAGACTTTCAAACCTTTGTAATGGCTGATATTCCTGGGATTATTGAAGGTGCAGCAGAAGGTAAAGGATTAGGGTATTACTTTTTACGTCACATAGAGCGTAACTCGATTTTACTATTTTTAATACCAGCAGATGCGCCAGATATTAAGGCACAGTATGAGATTTTGTTGGACGAGTTAAGACGTTACAATCCAGAAATGTTAGACAAAGATCGTATGATTGCCATCTCTAAGGCAGACATGTTGGACGACGAGCTTAAAGCAGAACTGAAAACCGAATTGGATAAAACACTTCCAATTCCTTACCAATTTATATCAAGTGTAGCACAACAAGGTTTAACCGAGTTGAAAGACACACTATGGAAAATGCTTAACTAAATTATTTTGGGCGTTACCCACTTTTGCTTTTAAGTAGCAAAAGTGGGTCAGGCTGTCCATTATATCTTTTTTTGCCATATATGGCAGCAAAAAAAGGATGTCATTTCCATCCTTAACGCAAAGCCAACCATTACCATAACAGCTAAGTATACTTTAAACGAATAGTAATTATTTAATGAATATAATTAAAAATTTAGCCATTCGTTTTTTTATTAGCCTTTTGGTTGCAGGACTAATTTCCAAACAATTTCCGCAATTCGAGTTTATCCTATTAATAACAATAACCATTGCAATGTTTTTGTTATTAAGCAAAATGGCAAATAAATTTTAGAATCCTAAAATGGGTTTTGTGCTATGATGCAAAATTAATAGTCACTAAAATCTAGCATGAATCCAATCTGATATTAATTTTAAAGCAACAGGAGAAAAAGTTTCCTCAATTTTAGCATACTCATTAATGTTTCCCGTTTTTGCAGTTTGAAATAAATGATTTAAACCTTCAATTTCGTGTACAGTTACATCATTATTCTTAGCAGTCTCAAGGTGTTTTTTAATGGCAGGTAAATTTATCTCTGGTAATACTTGTACATCTTTAGTTCCGTTAAGGACCAAAACAGGACAAGTTACTTTTTCTAAATATGCTTTAGGGTCTAATGTAATAAACGCATAAAGCCAAGGATTAGTTAATTGTGAAGTTAATTGCTTAATTACTATATTATTTACATAAACCGCAAACGGACTTTGATCTGCTTCTAATTGTTTTTTATAGTTTTCTAAAGCTAAGGTTATAGCAGCTTTTTGTTTATCCATTTCAGTTTCAGAATGTAAAGCATCATAAGCTATAGATGTTAATTGGTGATTAAATGCAATACCTTCTTTAGTAGTCCCTTGTAATTCTGCAATTTTTTTGCTTTGTGACTGTAGTACTTCTTGTCCATTAACACCTGTACCAGCAAGCATGACAATAAAAGCAACGTTTGTATTGGTAGATGCTACTATTGGTGCAATTAATCCGCCTTCGCTATGACCAATTAATCCAATTTTTGATGCATCAATATCTGTGCGTGATTTTAAAAAATTAATACCAGCTTCAACATCTTTAGCTAAATCAAAGGTGGTAGCTGTACTAAAATCACCTTGGGATTGTGCTGTACCACGTTCGTCATAACGTAAAACAGCAATTCCGCTGTTAGTTAAATAATCTGCAATTACCCAAAAGGATTTGTGACCCATGATGTTGCAATCTCTATCATGTGCTCCAGATCCATTAATTAAAATGGCAACAGGAGGATTGACTATAGCTTTTGGTAACGTTAACGTACCAGCTAATACTATGCTGTCTGCTGCTGTGTTAATAAAAGTAACGTCTTCAATTATATAATCAAAAGGTGCTTTTGGAGTTTGTGGTTTTTCGGTTTGTGCAACTGTCAAACATGTAAATAATAAAAATAGCGCAAGTGATAGATTATTTAAATACTTCATAATAACTATTTTATTTTTTTAAATTCAATATAAGAATGCACTAATGGTATTATGGTAATTAATACTGCAATTATGACAAACAACGTAGCAGCTGTTTGTGCTTTAAAGATTAAACTCATGCAAACAATTAGTAAACCACCAACAAACCATATTTTACCACCTAAAAGATGTGTTTTTTTCCAGACAGTTTCGTTTTCTAAAGTCCAAGGTGTTTTGATACCAATAAAGTAATTTGGTTTTACCGTTTTCATAAAATTACCAAGACCAGCAAATAATAATCCTAGTAGTATATATATAATGTTTGGGCTAGAAAAGCTTTGTGTTTTTGAGCTGTAAATTATAAATAAGGCTAGTACAGACATAAACAAGACTAAGAAAAATTTTAATTGCTCATACTTTTTTCCCATTGTAGCAATCTTATTTTTTGGATCAATTTTGGGTGCAATAGTCATAATAATATAAACTAAAACAGGTAACATAAATGGAATTAATAGTAACGTGTTTTTACTATTATAACCATCAATTTCTCCGCTAGCATTCCAGTGGATTGGTACTGTTTGTGGTAATGCATTCCAGATGTAAGCTAAATATATAAAAGGCAAAGCTATTAATAATATATACGGAAATTCTTTTTTAAGATTCATAATTCTATTGTTTTAAAGTTATAATCCATTGGAGTACATCTTCTAGGATGGTTGTATTTATGGCATATTCTACAAACTGACCTTTTTTTTCACTGGTTACTAAATCGGCACGTTTTAAAATGTCTAAATGATGTGATATGCTAGGTTTGCTAATATTAAAGGCGTCAGCAATTTGACCTGCTGTAAGATTATCTTCTTTTAAAAGTTCTAAAATTTGACGTCTTGTGTCGTCGTTTAATGCTTTAAATAATAAATTCACTAATTAGGTATTTAGACAAATATCTAAATATTATTTTAAATAGCAAAAAAAAGCTTCCTAGAGTGGAAGCTTTTAATCTGCATCTTTTAAAAAAATTAAAACTTAATTTTTAAAATTCGTGTATTTTTTTTCTTTTTACCTGGTAAAATAACTGTGCGATCATTAAGGTTTACAACACCATCATTAACCTTGTAATAGACTTTAGAGTCTTTATCGTCGATTAATTTTTCAAAATCAAAAGCACCATTTTGATCAATAGATATCATGTAAAGATTAGACTTTTTAGCTTTAGTTTGTTTAAAAGCAATACGGTCTGCACTAAGTTTTTTAATATTGTCAGAACAGTTTATAAAAAAGTAAGTTGTTTCTCCTACTGGAATTGAAGTGTAAGAGCTATTAGTAAGCCCTGTTTGTGCTTTGTTGATGTTTCTAGCCCATTTTAAGCCTCCATCTTTATCTAATCTAACGCTCATAATATCATTAAAATGATAAATGGTATAAGTAGACATTCCACCACTTCCATTCATGGAAGTATGTGTGGTAATAAAAAACTCTTCTGCGTTTACAATAATGTCACCATTATCCATTGTAAAAATGCCTTTAAAATCTATGTTTTTAATACCCTTTTTCTGTTTTCTTTTTTTTCTGTTTTCTTTATTACCATATTTATCTGTCATAAACTCATCAGAGAAAGGTGTAAATTTTTCAGTCTCCATAGCAAGCGTATCTGGATTTAAATTAAACAAACAAACACCATTATAATTACCTTGATCTTTAACTCCGTAAAAACCAACACAAGATAACCTGTCCTCTGTTTTGATTAACTCCATTGACGAGATAAATTTATCTGCCTTTTTAAACGCTGTTGTTTTTTGCCCATTTGCATTTACTTTTAGCAATTCAAAGTGGTAATTAGCTTCGCCTTTTTTCTTAGATTTTCTAGAGTTGTTTTCAAAAGCTTTACCTAAAAAGTAAACGGTTCCGTCTTTGTCATCGACATCAATACTATTGTATTCAAACAATTTGTCCTTAATATCTTTTTCTATTAATTTATCATATACACTTTCAAAATTAGTGTTGAAAACAAATATTTTGTGGGTCTCTTTATCTTTATTATTAAAGTCAAAGTTGATAGCAAAAAACGCATTGTTTTTAGACATAATTACTTCTCCCATATGGTTTCCATCCATTTGAGAAAAGTTATTTATAAAAATGGGAAAAATGCCTATTCCAAAATACTTTTGCATGTTGTCTTCAGAGAAGGATAACAGTTCTTTTTTGCTAAATTTTAGGTCTTTAAGATTAGAAGACACCACATTAAATACGATTTTATCTGCTTTTTTGTCGTGGTCAAATTCTATGATATGCAATTGTCCATCTTTAATAAAAGCATTTTGAATAAAATTATTGTCTACCTCATATTCAACCTCTTTGATTAACTTTAATTTAGCGTCAAAGTGCTGAATGTAATACCCTTTTAGTTTAGGTATAAAGCCACCTATAAAAGATCTGATAGTAATTAGTCCTCCATTATCATCTTCTAAAGAAAAGACTAGAGAACTGTTTTTTTTGGAGTCTTTAAAAATTTCACTTTTAGTTAAAGACACGGTTTGTGCGCTTATTGAAAATGCAAAAAGCAAAGCAATAAGTAATACTGATTTTTTCATTATGGTTAGTTTAGTTTGGCCTAAAAATATAATTTTTAACCCTTTTGCAAACTATTATATCCATTTTTTATAATCCAAAGTAGGTTGGTTAAATGCCTAAATCATTTTTTGTACACTGTAGTTTATTGTGGTTAAGTGAGTTATGTGTATAAAAAAAGCTTTCAAATTATTGAAAGCTTTTTTATTTAGTTAAGCTAAATTTATTCGACCTCAATACGTACACCTTCACTATGGCTACTAAATTCTGGAGCATACATACTTTGTATAGTTGTAATACCATTACTCATATTACCAGCATTATTAACGCGTAAATCATATTCAAAGACAAAAACACCTTTTGGTAAATAGTCAAAAAAGAAGTTGGTAGATGCATCTTTAGTCGCTTCGTAATATCCTAAACCATCTTGGTTTTTATATTGGCTAAGTACATTAATAGGTTCTAATCCTGCAGCACGCATATCTTTCATGTGTACAAATTCCATAGCGCGATCACTACGTAATTCTATACGGACTCTTACTAAATCTCCAACTTTAAGTTTCGTGTTTTTAGTAATAGCAGTAATGACTTCACCAGTATCTGTATTAGTTTTTAAGTATAATTGTTTTTTTAGTTTTAAAGGCGTTTCTGCTGATGTAATCTTATCTAAATCCTCAAAATATTGCCAGTATAAACTTCCCCAAGCAATGCCATTTCCTTTTTTGGTAAGTTTGACCTCAGCCATTTTAGGAGTAATTTCCGTTCCTGACCAAGAGGTTTTGTAATAGCCAGTTCCAGCTTCTACTTTTACATCTTCTAAAGTAGCGGGTGTTATTTTTTCGCCACCTAAAACCACATCAACCATTTCTGTTACACTTAGCCAATCGTTACCTTGTAATAATAAAGCATAGACAGCATCTGTGGTTGCTTTTGTTGTTTTCCATTGGTTGGTCTGTTTGTTTTTAAGTAACCATATTTTAAGGTTATCAATCGTTTCAATGTTTTTAGCTTCGGTTTGTAGTATTGTACCAGCTTCAGCAAAAGCTTCAATCATTAAGGCTTGTGTTTCAATGGATGCTTGATACCAATAGTAAGAGTTTGTGTTTTCTTTCCAATACATACCTAATTCGTCAGACGTAATACTGTTTTCGCTAACCGATTTTAAAATGGCTTTAGCTGTTGTCGTATCGTCATTACGTTTCATTATTAAAGCCATCATTCCTTTAGCATATAATGGACGCTGTAACCAATAATTTCTAATTTGTGACAAGTAATAGTTGTGTATTTCTTGTTGTTTTTTAGACAGTTTAAATTCTGGAAAAAAGCTTCGCATGTATAAATAATGTAACTGCGTATAACTTAAATGATCCTTGGTGTAATCTATAGTATTACTATATTTTGTTAAGTCGTTGTTTTCTTTTTCAAATTCATCATCCAAATACTGTAATGCATTTTTCACCATATTTGTAATGTCTTCATCTTTGTCATCAATTACATTTAATTTTTTAAGATGTCCAAACCCTGTAATAATATGTTGTGTGATGTAACGGTTAACACGATAATCTCCAAACCAAGACCAACCACCATTTGACATTTGGTTGTTTTTTAATTTTGTTTTAGCACGTGTTAACTCATTATTCATTTTATTAAAATCAAACAGTAAAGCAATACGTTTTTTCTGTTCTGTCTCTGACTGTGCATCACGTAACCAAGGTGTTTCTTGTATTAAAATAGATTTTAACTCTTCGTTTTTTTCTAGATTACTCAATAACGCCTCTGTATTTTTCCATTGGTTAAACACCTCTTTGACACGTGGATTACTATTAACAATATGGCTAGCTAAGGCATTAGCATAAAATCTACTAAAGGTTTGCTCATTACACTCATATGGATATTCCATTAAATAGGGTAATGCTTGTATAGCGTACCAAGCAGGATTGCTAGTCATCTCTAATGTTAATTTGTGATGCTTTAAAGTAGCCGACGTATTGGTCTTTAACTTATCCAAAGTAAAAGTTTTGGTTTGGTTGCTTTTAATCCACATTGGAAGGGTTTCAGTCACCAACATTCTATTGGTTAAAACAGGTAAGGCATTTTGTTCACCATCGCTAAAATCACCAGATTTTGCTAATATTTTATATTGAATAGCACTAACGTTATCCGGAATGGACAGCGTCCATGTGACTTGTGTATTTCCTTTTGCTTTCGCGGAAAACGATTGCTGGTTTAAAGTATTGGCTAATTCCGAATCTATAGCTTTTCCAGTCAATGCATCAAACAACTGAAGCACTGCTGTACCTGTTAAATCCTTTGTACTAAGATTTGCAATTTTTGTGCTAATCTGTATTTGGTCACCTTGACGCAAAAAACGTGGCACATTTGGTAATACCATCAAGTCTTTTTGGGTTACTGTTTGCAGTGTGTTTTGAGCATAATTACCTTGTTTGTCATGTGCAAACACATTAAGATTCCATCTAGTTAATGCTTCTGGTGTTGTAAAGTTAAAGGACACATTACCATCTTTATCTGTAGCTAATTGCGGAAAGAAAAAAGCGGTTTCTTGTAAATTTGTTCTTGCTTTAACTTGAGAGAAATCTTCTGTTACACCTTTTTTTGTTGTGATAATTATTACACCATTGGCACCTTGAGATCCATATAAGGCAGTTCCACCTGCACCTTTTAATACTTGTGTGTTTACTATAGAATTTAGATCAAGATTACTAACTTGGTCTGCAGACATTATCACACCATCAACTACAATTAACGCTGCTTTGTCACCAGTTAAGGATCTATTTCCTCTAAGAGTGATTTTTTTTACAGTGCCATCTTCATTTAAAGCTTTCTTTGTGTAATCATTTCCTCTATAATAGTCAAATTCATTTTCAGTTGCCCCTGTAAGTTCATCAGCCTTTCTCTCAACACCTAATGCAGTAATAACCACTTCATCTAAAGCGTTGTCAGGTTTTAGGGATATGTTAATGACGTTATCAACTCCAATGGTTTTTTGGATAGTTCCATAGCCAACATAACTAAAAGTTAAAATAGCGCCAGTTTTTGCTTTGATAATAAAGTTACCATCAAAGTCAGTCGTTGTACTTTCTGTACTACCTTTAACTGCAATTGCAGCAGTGGGTAATGGTAATCCGTTCTCGTCAATTACGGTTCCTTTTACATAACCATCTTTTACATTACCATCGTAAGAGGTTCTAGTTTTGCTTACTCGAAGTGAATTGATGTAATTGTTATAAAACCAACCGTTATTATTAATAGAAAACCCAAAATAATTAAATTGATCAAAGCTTTTTAAATTATTAAAACTATGGTATTCATAAACCCTATCCACTCTAAAATGGGTTACGCCAAAACTTTTCCCATTATTTTTTCTAAAAGATGTGTAATAGGTTAGCGATTTAAATGGTGAGTAATTCCAGTTGTGTGATTTAAACTGATCAAGAGACGCATCATACATGCTAGCTAAAAACTCGGATGCAATTTTTTCGCCTTTTGTTCCTTTAACTTTAAAGCTCCAAGTTTCGTCTGTTCCTGGTTGAAGTTTGTCTCTAAACGTAAGTGTTTCAATCTCTAAGTCTGTTTGAGGATAAGGCACATTTATGGTTAGACTACCATCTGAGTAACTGTTAAATGCTGCCAAACTATAATGAACACCAAAACCGCCTAAATCGTTTTTGTCAATAGGTATACTTATCGTTTTTTTGTTTTGGTTTAAAGTAACAGTATAGTTTTTTGTGATTTGATAATCACGTTCTATACTAACTGTAACAGTTATGTTTTTGGCAGCGCTTGCAAAGGTTAAAATTGCTTTGTCACCAACATTATAACTGGTTTTATCTGTTGTAACTGTAATTAATTGCTGGTCTGCAAGGGTTTTATCCTTGTCTGAAAACAACATGGTTTTAGCAATATCCTTAACCTCTTGACCAAACTTGTCTTTAGTTTCTAGTTCTAAAATGTAGGCTCCAGATAGCCATTTTTTGGTGTTTTTTAAGTCGATAGTTTTAGATTTTTCTGTGTCAAACGTTTTGGATAAAACTAAGTCGCCTTTTTCCCAATGTTCTGGATTATCCTCATTGGTGTAAGCATCATGCGGAAAGTAGTTTTTAAATTCTGTTTTGGTAAAACCTTCATAATCCGGAATGCTCCATGGTCGTGGTCTTAACACATTATCAGGAGCTTGTAATTTGTAAATTTTTAAAGTTCCTTTGGCTGCTACAAATTGACCATTTAAGTTTTGTGTAGTAATAGTAATTTGATTGTCTTTTTTTGTTTTGTCAAGGGTAGACCCAATGTCAATAGTCGCTGTTAAGGCATGATATCCTACTTTTACAATTGTTGAGGTGCTTCTAGTTTCGCCATTAATGTCTGTAACGTCTGCTGTGACTTTATAACTAAAAATTGGTAAGCCAGATTTATCAACTTTTTCGTCTGGAATAGCTTTAAATACAAGCTCATAATTACCATCTGCATTTGTTGTTGTTTCGCCATGTGTTATTTCTTGCGATTCACTAGTATAACTTGGTCTATACCATCTGTACCAAGCAGGATATTGTACGTTTCTAACGACACGATATACGACTTTTGCATCTGTGATTTTACTACCTGCAAAAGCAATAGCTTCACCTTTTACAGTAATGCTATCATTAACTTTAAACGTTTCGGTAATGGTATTAAAATTGGTTTCAAATTTAGGACGCTTATATTCTTCAACCGAAATAGAAGTCTGACCATAAAGATCCACATCGTTAATTTGTATGCTATAATTACCTGTTAATCCATCGTTAGGTAAAATAAACTCGCCTGAAACAGATCCAAAATCGTTAGTAATTAAATCTAATGTGCTTGCTTTTTCACCATTAGTATTATATAAAATGACTTGTATTTTTTTATTAGTATATACCTCAGTTTTGTTGTTTTTGTTTTTTAAAGCAATTGCTTTAAAGTAAACGGTTTGGGATGGTCTGTAAATACTACGATCGGTAAAAATTAAAGCTTGATAATTGGTGTCATTATCTTCACGACTACGTTTATAATTATACATGTAATAGCTGCCAAAATAGGCAGTATCATCATTAGATTTTACCGTTAAATTAATATTACTGCGATTATAATTATTGGTTTTGCTTAAAGCAATAATACCTTTTGAGTCAGTGGTTGTGGTTTTAGTGTGTATTTTCTCGTTACGGTAGGTATAGTCAAGGTCTACTTTTGTGTTTGCTAATGGTGCTCCGTTATTACGATTAATGACTTGGAAAAAATCTTGATTATTATCTTGGTAGTTTACAATAGCTATATCAGTTACTTGGGTTAAGGCTGTTGCAAAAAAATCTGATTTTAAATCTGTAGTTTGTCCTACAATAAGATATAATCCATTATCTAATTGAGGTACTAAAGTTTCAATGGTGTGTTGTTGGTAATCATTTTCATCCTTTAAGGTAGACGACCAAGTTTTTGTTGAACTTAGCTTTTTGATAAAGTCTTTTTTATCTTCCTCTTTATATAGTTTTAAATACGCATCGTATTGTTTTTTACTTATTATATAAGCGTTAAAGGTTAAGTTTTGAATGTTTTTATAGCTAATTAAAAAACGCGAATACGTATTAATTGGTATATTTTGTTCGGTTTGAATGGTTAAATTGGGCTCTACAATTTGAGCTTGTAAAGCATTGCATAAGCCAGCACCTTTACTATCAGGAAACTTAGCAGTAACTTGTTTGCAAATGGCTAAAGCCTCTTTAATTTTAAATCTTACATCAGCATTTGTGTCCTTATCATAGTTATAACCTTGTGTGTTATAAAGCGTGGCAATTTTAAAAAGGTACAGCCCAGAAACTTCATGGTTTTTATGATTTTCAGCTTCGGTTTGTAGTGCTTTTAAATATATTTCGTCTTTATTTTCAAAAGTGGCATTGTAGTAGATGTAGTCTAAACGCTCAGTATTTAATTCCGTTAAGGCATAAGGTGTTTTATTTTTTAAGTGAAATTTAATTAAATCCTGATATACTTTTAAAGCTTGTAATTGTAATGATGTCGAATCTTTAGAGGTGATTTTTAAGTCAGAAAACTGTTTGGAGTCCGTTAAAAATTGATCATCATCAATATTAAATTTATAGGCTGGTTGTGTAATTCTGTTTTCTGGTGTTTTATAAAATTCTAAAGCATAATGACTTAAAAAGTCAAATAAAGTTGGTCTGTAAATTTCAGCGTCTTTTCCTTTAGTAATTATAGCTTCAAATTGAAGTGTTGGCGTTTGTTGAAGTATTAATCCATTTTGTAATGAGCTATCAAAAAGTGTTTGGATTTCTGTAAAAAGCGTTTCTAAATCCCAAGTTCTAAAATCAATAGTATCTGCTTTTTGTGCAGTTTTTGTGCGTCTATAAAATTGATATCTGTTTTGCTGAAAGTATTGCCAATACAACGTTGCCAACATGTTTTCAAGTACGTTTTTTGTAGGCGCTTCTGTTTTAGCAATTTCTGCTTTAAAATCGTTGATAATGCTAAGTTGTGCATTTTCCTCTAGCAATAATGCAAACTTGCTTTTAAACAGTAAAACTTTTATACGTTGCTCTGTGTTATTTTCTGCTAAGGCTTTGTCGTGTATGGTATTAACAACTTCTAGCGCACTTTTTGGAAGACCATTAATTTCGTGATTTTCTACAGTTTCCCAAAGTTTGGAATAGTTGTTGGTTTGTGAGTGGGACGTTGCAAAAAGTAATACCATTAATAGCGATAATATATGTTTCATTTTATTAATTTTTAAACAAGTTACTTTGCTTTTTACGATTTTAATAGCATAAATGTGTAAAGTAAACGTTTCAATGAGTGACGCGTGATAAATTTAAAGTTAAATAATATTTAACCAAATTAATCAAAAACAATACCAAGAGAATACTATTTTTGTAAACCTTTAACATTCAATATGAAATCATTTTTAGTAACCTTATTATTACCGTTAACTATTTTTGCTCAGACCTCAATAGAGAAAGGGAAGACTTATATTGATAGTAAACAATTTGCTAAAGCAGAACAGGAATTATCTGCGTATGTAAATTATCATTCTGCAAATCTAGAAGCTATTGAGTTGTTAGGTGATGCGTATGGTCATCAAAAAAAATGGGATGAAGCTGCAGCAGAATATAAAAAGCTAGTAAATACTAAACCTAATACAGCAAACTACCATTATAAATTAGGAGGCGCTTTAGGGATGAAAGCCTTATCTGTAAGCAAAATATCTGCTTTAGGAATTATAGGAGACGTAAAATCGTCTTTTTTAAAAGCTGCTGAATTAGATCCAAATCATATTGAAGCACGTTGGGCTTTAGTAGAGTTATACATGCAATTACCAGGTATTATTGGTGGAAGTAAAAGTAAGTCCTTTAAGTATGCAAATGAGCTTGAAAACTTATCTAAAGTAGATGGCTATTTAGCTAAAGGTTATATTTATGAATATGACGATGAGCCAGAATTAGCAGAAGAATATTACCTGAAAGCAATAAAAGTTGGAGGCTCTTTAACGTGCTACGATAAGTTAACAGCGCTTTACGAAAAAGAAAAGCAACCAGAAAAAGCAGTCTCTAATTTAGAAGCAGCTCAAATAAAACACCAACGCAACAGTTTGCATTACCAAATAGGTAAGGTGTGTGCAGATTATAACGTGCAATTGGATAAAGGAGAGCGTTGTTTAATAGTTTATATTCAAAATTATTCGGCTAAAGATGGTGTTCCAAAAGCTTGGGCAAATTACAGATTAGCGCAAATATATAAGCATAAGCAAGACGTGACAAATGCTAAAAAATATATTGATTTGGCTATAGCCGAATTACCAAGTATTGATGTATTTAAAACGTTTAAGCAAGGATTGTAAATTTATCCCATGCGTCTAAATAGTTTAAATAAAAAATAGGCAATACCTAAAGCGATTAAGGCGTAATAACCAACGCCACGCTTTTTAACTTTTTTCTCTAATATTGGCTTTTGACCTCTAAATGTTGCGTTATCTTTACCTTTTTTTGAAGCTAAGTAAATGTGGCTTTCTGAAGGAGAATAGCTATCTATTTTCTGAAGATATTTTAAAATGTCCTCTCTAGCAACATAAATATCTTTATAATGTTTAGGACTAATGTCTTCTAAAACATCACAGATATATAAGCAATATGCAATAAGTTGATTTTTATCTTTTTTTATAATTTCAGAGCTGTCCAAACGATTACAGATATTTAAAATAGTAACGTTTAGAGCATTTTTAACCAACGGAACGTTAAAATTTTCTGGCTTTTTATCTACTGTTTCTTTAGCATGTTTTAAAACGTCTAAAGTTTTAACTAGTTCTGGATGGTACTGGATTGCAATAACCTCAATTGCTTTTTTTGTGGCTAAAAATTGGGTAGACCTTAAAAAAGCATTTGTTTTTGCAGCGTTAGTAGATTGTACTGCATAGGTATTGTAAATAGTTTTAAAGCTTTCAATATATTGGTCTTCGATATATGTTTTAAAAGCTTCATCAGCAAAATCAATTTTTGAAAAATCCGAAAAACCCGTAATTTCATTCTCATTTAAAAGTAAGTGTAATGCTTTATCATTATTTATCAAGGTACTAAACGTCTCCGAAGTCATAGGGTATATTTAAAATTATTAAACAATAATACCCTTAATATCATTTAACCACAAATTAATTTGCCATAAGTAATTAAAAAAAGATATTAAAAAGGGCATTTGCAATCCGTGATTTTTGTTGGCAATCACTATCTTTGAGTACTCTACAAAATAAGGATAATGAAAGTACATTTTATAGCTATTGGCGGAAGCGCAATGCACAATTTAGCGTTAGCATTATATAACAAAGGTTGCCAAATTACAGGAAGTGATGATACCATTTTTGAGCCCTCTAAATCTAGATTAGAAGCAAAGGGATTATTGCCAGAACAATTTGGTTGGTTTCCGGAAAAAATTAGTGATAATCTGGATGCCATAGTTTTAGGTATGCATGCTAAAGCGGATAATCCTGAGTTGCTAAAAGCACAAGATTTAGGATTAAAAATTTATAGCTATCCAGAGTTTTTGTATGAACAATCTAAGCATAAAACTAGAGTAGTTATTGGTGGAAGTCATGGTAAAACCACAATAACATCCATGATTTTACACGTCATGCATTACCATGATCGTGATGTGGATTACATGGTTGGTGCACAATTAGAAGGATTTGATGTTATGGTAAAATTAACAGACGATAACGACTTTATTGTGTTGGAAGGTGATGAGTATTTGAGTAGCCCAATTCATAGGAGACCAAAATTTCATTTATACAAACCAAATATTGCTTTGTTAAGCGGAATTGCTTGGGACCATATTAACGTGTTTCCTACCTATGAAAATTATGTAGAGCAGTTTAGCATTTTTGTAGATAGTATTGTAAAAGGAGGAAGCATAAATTATAACGAGGAAGACGTAGAGGTTAAGCGCGTAGTTGAAGCATCTGCAAATCCAATACGTAAGATTGCTTACCATACACCAGAGTATACAGTGGAAGATGGCGAAACGTTATTAGAAACTCCTGAAGGTCCAATGCCAATTGAAATTTTTGGTAAACATAACTTAAATAATTTAGCAGGTGCTAAGTGGATTTGTCAACATATGGGAATTGATGAAGACGATTTTTACGAAGCCATTTCTACTTTTAAAGGCGCAAGTAAACGTTTAGAGAAAATTGCCGAAAGTAAAACTAGCGTTGCCTTTAAAGATTTTGCGCACTCACCAAGTAAAGTTGAGGCGACTACTAATGCTGTTAAAGAGCAATATCAAAACCGTACGTTAGTGGCTTGTTTAGAGTTGCATACTTATAGTAGTTTAAATGCCGAATTTTTAAAAGAATATAAAGGCGCATTAGATGCTGCAGATGTAGCAGTAGTGTTTTATAGTCCACATGCTGTAGAAATTAAAAAATTAGATACAGTATCTCATGAGCAAATAGCCAACGCTTTTCAACGTGAGGATCTAATTATTTACACTAATGCAGAAGCGTTTAAAGACTTTGTCTTTAAACAAAATTTTGATAACAAAGCCTTGTTATTAATGAGTTCTGGAAATTATGGTGGTTTAGATTTTGATGAGGTTAAAGGATTGATAAAGTAAAGTTTAGATAGACTTACTTTGTTGTTTAGGTATATAAAGTAAGTCTATTTTGATTTTGTTTTAAGTGTTGTAAATCCACTAAAACACAAACAAAACCTAATAAAAATATTAAAACCATAATTTAGCAGTACCTTTGCATTAAATTAAAAGAGGTAGCCTAACTAAATAGTGTTTATCTCAATAAACAGTATTTATGTCATTTCAATCTTTAGGCCTATCCGAAGCCTTACTAAAAGCAATTAGTAAAAAAGGGTACACTACACCAAGTCCAATTCAAGCAAAAGCAATTCCACCAGTATTACAAGGTCATGATGTTTTAGCATCTGCCCAAACTGGAACAGGAAAAACAGCTGGTTTTACACTACCATTATTACATATTCTATCGGAAAACCCGAAAGAAAAATATAGACCTATTCGTGCTTTAATTTTAACGCCAACGCGTGAGTTAGCAGCACAAGTTTATGCTAATGTAAAAGAGTATAGTGAGTTTTTAAACTTGCGTAGTGCAGTAATTTTTGGAGGAGTTAATCAAAAGCCTCAAGCGGCAACCATCCGTCAAGGTGTTGATGTATTAGTAGCAACTCCAGGTCGTTTAATTGATTTAGAAAGCCAAGGATTATTGTCTTTAAAACGTGTTGAGATTTTTGTTTTAGATGAAGCAGACCGCATGTTAGATATGGGTTTTTTGCGCGATATAGAACGTGTCATGAAACTTATGCCTGATAAGAGACAAAACTTAATGTTTTCTGCAACGTTTTCTAAAGATATTAGAAAATTAGCAAACGGGATTTTAAATCGTCCTGTCCAAGTTGAAGCTACACCAGAAAACACGACTGTAGAAGCAATTACACAAAAGATTTTTAGAGTAGCTAAAGGAAAAAAAACCGACTTAATTATTAAGTTAATTACAGATGGTAATTGGAAGCAAGTATTAGTTTTTACGCGTACTAAGCATGGTGCAAATAAGTTAGTAGAAAAAATGATTAAAGCTGGTATTAAAGCAGCTGCAATACATGGTAATAAAAGTCAAGGTGCACGAACAAAAGCTTTAGCTGGTTTTAAAAGCGGAAGCGTTAGTGTATTAGTAGCAACAGATATTGCTGCACGTGGACTAGACATACCATTATTACCACACGTTATTAACTTTGAAATTCCTAATATCTCTGAAGATTATGTACATCGTATTGGTCGTACAGGTCGTGCAGGAGCAAATGGAGAGGCCATTAGTTTAGTAAGTGCAGATGAAACTACTTTTTTACGCGATATAGAAAAGTTAATTGGTATGAAACTACCAGTAGAGATTCTGGAAGGTTTTGAGCCTGATCCAAACGCATCAACTGCACCAATTAAACCAGGTCAAAATAGAAGACAACAACCTAGAAATAATAAGCCTAAAGGCGAAAAAGGCAAATCTAAAAGTAATACGTCATCTAATTCAGGTGGTCGTAATAGGTCAAGAACTAAAAGTAGAAACAACGACAGTAGACGTTAATTAATTACAAGTTATGACTATTGCTTTAAAAGATAAAATAATTGAAGTTTGTAATAAAAAAATAGCTCAAAAAGGAGACACTGTTGGTGTCTCTTTTTATGCTTTTTTTAAAAATAAAAATGATAATCCAAAGTTATTAATGGAAGCAGCAACTTGGTGGATACAAACACACCAATTAGATCATTTTGAAAAAGCAGTCAAAATTAAAAGCTTAATAGAAAATAGTTAGTGGAAACACAAAAGAATAATCCTTTACACGGAATTAAGTTAGAACAAATCATAACGGATTTACAATCACATTATGGATGGGAATATATGGGTCATGTTGTGAAAATTAAATGCTTTACAGATAATCCTTCTATTAAATCTAGTCTTAAATTTTTGCGTCGTACACCTTGGGCTAGGACTAAGGTAGAAAATATGTATTTAAGCTATTTGAAAAAAAACAAATAGTTATTAAAAAGGATTTTGAGACAAAAAGTTTGCTAATTTTTCTCCCTTTTTTCGGTCTAAATAGCGTCTTAAAACGCCACCTTTTACGTTGTTTACATCAAACTCGACAATAAAAGCATCATCATCTATATCAGATATAATGCGGTACATTTTTTTGATATCAATACGGTTAATAATCGTATGAATAATATCTAATTCTTCGTTTTCATTTTTATTTACAAACCCTTTTTTTCCTTTGTAAATGGTCATTCCAGCACCAAGCTCTTTAATAATTGCGACTTTAATCTTTTGGTAATCTTTAGATACAATGGATACACCTATAAAGTCTTCAAAACCTTCAATAACCATATCAGTTACTTTAGCAGTTACAATGTAAGTAAGTATAGAATACATGGCTATTTCTTTTGAAATAACAAAAGCTGTAATTGTAAACAATATGACATTAAAAAGTAGGATGACTTTTCCAATACTTATTCCAAATCGGTCGTTAATAAAAACACCTAAAATTTCTGATCCATCTAAAACAGATCCATTTCTAATGGCTATTCCAATTCCTGCTCCTAAAAACAGACCACCAAAAATGGATATTAAAAACTTATCTTCTGTAATTATTTCGAAATTTTCAAAATGAATAAATAGTGCTAATCCAATTATACTAATAACAGACTTTAAAATAATGCGTCTTGAAACCGTAAAATAACCAATAATTAAAAACGGAATACTTAGCACAACTAATAATAAAGATATGTTTATATCAACTAGTCTACTTATTAATAATGCTATTCCAGTTACACCACCATCCAAGAAACGGTTTGGAAGTAAGAAAGCTTTTAATCCAATACTAGCCAATATAATACCAAGTGCAATTTGAGCATATTCTGACAGTGATTTAATTATTTTACTTCTTTTTGAATCCATAAGTTATTTTTGTAGTTTTCTTAAGCCTTCATACACAACAATCCCAACAGAATTTGCTAAGTTTAAACTTCTTATATGCTCACTATACAGCGGGATTTTATATAATGATGTTTTGTGCTTTTCTATTATAGTGCTTCCTAGTCCAACGGACTCTTTCCCGAAAACTAAAAATTGATTGTCTTTAAAAGGAATGTCCCAATGTGATTTTGTTCCATGACTGGAAAAAAACGCAAAATCTGCGTCTTTATTAGTCTTAAAAAAGTCATCAACCGAGTCGTACATCACGACGTTTAAATGTTTCCAGTAATCTAATCCAGCACGTTTTAAACGTTTATCACTTAGCTCAAAACCAAAAGGTTTTACTAAGTGTAATGTGCTTCCGGAAGCTAGTGCTAATCTGCCAATATTCCCTGTGTTATTTGGTATTTCTGGCTCTATTAAAACAATGTTAAGCATTGGATTTGGTAGTTAATTTAACAATTATTACTCTAACTAAAAGTATCCAAGGGAATCCATGTAAAAGTACATCAAACCAATCTTTAAGTTGCATACCTTTTGAACCACCTGCAATCCATTGTAATTTTCCCCAGATATGAGGTTCTGGAAAAAAAGGCGCTAAACCTAGGGTTAAACAGAGTAGTACAATTAGTCTAAAGTCGTTGAGTAGTTTCATGAAATTGAATAAAAAAATGCCTATTCAAATATACTGAATAGGCATTTAATAAATAGGCTAATTGGGATTAGCTATTTGTTTTATTTTGTTGTTTTTTAATTGTCGATTTATCGATATCAAAATCATTAGTTTCCAACTTTGTATTTGCAGTTGGATTTGTAGGATTTGTTTGTCTAACCTTAGTTTCAAATTTCTTTCTATCTTTTATCATTCCCATAATTTTATTGTTTTTTTGGTTCGTAATAAAGATACTATTAACTTAAGTTGTTGTCTCACAAGGCTTAGTTAAAGTCTTGTCTCTAAGTGTTAAACTCTCTTAAAAGGTTTATTTAAGATCCATTTTCATTTCAATCATTCTGTTTTTAAACCCTTTTTTCTGATATGCTTTGATTGCAGATTCGTTATCACTATAAACTTCTAATCTAGTTTCAAAAATATTTAAACTAATTGACCATTGTTTTAATTGCTCGATTATATTTTGAATGACACCTTGACCTCTAAATTCTGGAGCTACATACATAAAACCCATATAAGTATATCTGTCGATGGTATGATACGGTTTTGCTTTTATAATTTTTGCGTATCCACAAGCTATTAAATGGTTGTTTACTGTAGCAACAATTAATTTAGCTTCATTAGATTGAATTAAATAATCTAAGTCATAATATGTGCAATCTTCTTTTAAAATGGAATCAAATGGACGCTCATAGGCAATCAATTGTTGTTCAAATTGTAATAGTTTTGGTTTGTCTTCCAAAGTTGCTTCTCTAAACGTAATTGCAGCCATACTTGATTTTTATTTTAAAATTGAATTTGTAAAAGTGTCAATTTTAGTATTACCGTGTTTGGTTAAATGTTTTATAAAAGCACTTCCAATAATTGCTCCTTTGGCATATGTTGTAGCTTGCGTAAATGTTGTATTGTCCGAAATACCAAAACCTACAATTTGAGGATTGTTTAACTTCATGTCTGCAATACGTTTAAAGTACTCTGTCTGCTCTGTTCCAAAACCAGAATTACCTCCTGTTACACTTGCGCTACTTACCATGTAAATGAAGCCATTAGATATAGAGTCAATAAAGTTAATACGCTCTACGCTAGTTTGTGGTGTGATTAAAAAGACATTGATTAAACCATATTTTTCAAATGTAGCTTTGTATTGGTCATTGTAAACGTCTACTGGTAAATCAGGAATAATTAAACCATCTATTCCGATGTCTTGACATTTTTTGCAAAACGCCTCAACACCAAATTGTAACATTGGATTAAAATAGCCCATTATTATTAATGGTATTGATACCGTTTTTCTAATGTCTTTTAGTTGGGTGAATAACGTCTCTGTTGTCATTCCGTTTTTTAATGCTTGTGTAGAGCTGGCTTGTATTGTTGGTCCATCTGCCAGAGGGTCACTAAACGGAAGCCCTATTTCAATCATGTCAACTCCGTTTTTTTCTAGGTTTTGTATTATTGAAACGGTGTCGGTTAGGGTTGGGTAACCTGCAGAGAAGTATATGCTTAATAGCTTTTTATCTTCTTTTAGTTTTTGATTTATTCTGTTCATTTTTAAATGAATTTATTTTTTTTGCACTAATGCAGTTTTTTAAATTTATCGGTATTCATTTTTTGCTTGTCCCAAAAACGAACCAAAAAAAGACATCCAAGCCAAGGAATTTTCAGTTTTACAAACTAAAATCAATACGAAAACTCCGCGTCGAACTGTGTTCTCCTGTTTTTCGGAGCTTTTCTTTATTTATTCTTCGCCTTGGCTTTCAATTCTGCGAATTGATTGGAGACTTTTTCTATTGTTAGCTTTGTTTTTAATACTTATTTTAGATTCTCATTAGTTTTGCTAACTGCTAACTGCTAACTGCTAACTGCTAACTGCTAACTTTGGTGTTATCCCGCGTTAAGGATTGATAGGTCTGTTTGAGCGCCTCGCAGAGCGCGAGCCTTGAAAGCCTGACCCTTGTGGTAACGCCCAAATATTACAGTTTAAAATAGTCGATATAATTTTGTAAATCTTTATCACCACGACCAGATAAATTAATTACGACGATGTCTTCTGGGTTAAACTTTTTGTCTTCGAAAACAGCAAATGCATGCGAGCTTTCTATAGCCGGAATAATCCCTTCCAATTGACTTAGTTCTAATCCAGCTGTCATGGCTTGATAATCTGTAATTGAGATAAACTCGGCACGACCAGTGGTATACAAATTAGCGTGCATTGGCCCAACACCTGGGTAATCTAATCCTGCGGAAATCGAATACGGTTCTGTAATCTGCCCATCTTGCGTTTGCATTAATAGGGTTTTACTTCCGTGAATAATTCCTTCTTTTCCTAGTACAGATGTTGCTGCGCTTTCTCCAGAATGAATCCCTTTTCCGGCAGCTTCTACTGCTACTAATTTAACATCTGTGTCGTCTAAATAATGGTAAAAAGCACCTGCTGCATTACTACCACCACCAACACAAGCAATGACATAGTCAGGTTTTTCTCGACCTTCTTTGTCTTTTAATTGCCATTTAATTTCTTCAGAAACGACTGCCTGAAAACGGGCCACCATATCTGGATAAGGGTGTGGTCCGACGACACTACCAATAATATAATGTGTATCCACAGGATTGTTAATCCAATCTCTAATAGCCTCGTTAGTGGCATCTTTTAAGGTGCGACTTCCTGATAATGCTGGGCGTACTTCTGCGCCTAACATTTTCATTCTTGCCACGTTTGGTGCTTGACGTGCGATGTCAATTTCGCCCATATAGACTATACATTCCATGCCCATTAAAGCACATACAGTTGCTGTTGCTACACCGTGTTGTCCAGCGCCAGTTTCGGCAATAATACGTGTTTTGCCTAAGCGTTGTGCCATTAAAATTTGACCAATGGTATTGTTTACTTTGTGCGCACCTGTATGGTTTAAATCTTCGCGTTTAAGATAGATTTTAGTATTATATTTTTCGCTTAATCGTTTTGCGAAATAGAGTGGAGAAGGACGTCCAACATAATCTTTTAATAAGTGGTCAAACTCTTTTTTAAAAGATGGCTCTGCCATTATTTTTAAATAATTTTGGCGTAACTCTTCTACGTTTGGATATAGCATTTCTGGTATGTATGCGCCTCCAAAGTCTCCGTAATATCCTTTGTCGTTAATATTAAAACTCATAATTGTGTGCTATCAATTTTTGTTTAAAATCATTTAATTTTGTAGTGTCTTTTAATCCTGCAGCAGTTTCGAATTTGCTGTTTAAATCAAACCCAAAGCATAAGTAAGATTCTGGTCTCTTTAAAAATAAAAGAATAGCATCTATTTCGTTTAATCCAATACCACCACTTAAAAAGTAAGGTTTTGAAGACGGATAGCTTTTTAAAACATTCCAATTAAATGTGTAACCATTACCTCCTGGTTCTTTTCCTTTTGTGTCAAATAAATAATTATCGCAAACGTCCTCATACTGTTCTAAAACAGAGAAGTCGAATTGGTTTTTTATTGAAAACACTTTAATTACAGTAATGTCCAAATCTTTTAAACGTTGACATAGTTCTGGTGTTTCTTGACCGTGTAATTGCACTCCTTGTAAGTTGTGTTTATCTACTTTTCCTTTTATATATTCGAAAGTTGCATTTACAAATACTCCAATTTTTTTGATGCTTTCTGGTAATTCTGGAATGACTCCGTTGAAATAACGAGATGATTTTTCGTAAAAAATGAAACCCATATAATTTGGATTAAGATCTGCAACATCTAGGATGTTGTTTTCGTTTTTCATTCCGCATACTTTTAGTTTCATAGTCTTAGTTGTTTAATGTTTTGATAAATTGTTTGGCACTTAAACCAGCATTGTCCGTTTTCATAAAGTTTTCGCCAATTAAAAACCCTTTATAACCAAATGGTTGTAGTGTTTTTATGGCTTCTATACTGCTTATTCCACTTTCCGATACTTTTACAAAATCGTCAGGGATTAAATTACTTAATTGTTTGCTAGTATCTAAACTAACCTCAAATGTTTTTAAATTACGGTTGTTTACCCCAAGCATGTCTAAACTTGGCATTATTGATTTGTGTAATTCGGCTTCATTATGTACTTCTAAAAGTACATCAAGATTTAGGCTTTTAGCTAGTTCTGAAAAGGTTTTTATTTCTTCTTTAGTTAAAATAGCTGCAATCAATAAAATAACATCTGCACCATAAGCTTTGGCTTCAATTATTTGGTACGTGTCTATTATAAACTCTTTTCTTAATAAAGGTAAATTGCAACTTGCTCTTGCAGTTAGTAAATCGTCTAAACTCCCTCCAAAATATTTTCCGTCGGTTAAAACAGACATTCCACAAACACCAGCATCTTGATAACCTTTAGCAACATCAAAGACATTTAAATCGTGATTGATGACTTGTTTTGAAGGCGAACGTCTTTTGTGCTCTGCAATGATACCTGTCGTACTATTTTTTAATTTTTCGGCTAGTGAAACGGTCTCACGTATAAACAAAATGGATTGTTCTAATTGTTTGATTGGGATTAATTGCTTGCGTAAGTTAACTTCAATACGTTTGTCGTTAACTATTTTAGTTAAAATATCCATTACTTACTTAATTCGATTAATTTTTCTAAACTCGTTTTTGCACGTCCGCTTTCCAAACTTTCTTTAGCAAGTTCAAAACCTTCTAAATGTGATATTTGTTTGGCTGTTGCAATTGCTAAACCTGCATTAGCACAAACCACATTGTTTTGCGCGTCTGTACCTTTACCATTTATAATGTTTTTGAAAATTTTGGCAGCTTCTTTAACTGTGTTTCCACCAAATAGTTCGGATTGTTCAAGTTGTTTTAGACCCAAGTCGCAAGGGTTAAATATCGTTTCAGCTGTATTGGAAATTATCTTAGTATTTCCAGTTAATGAAATTTCATCATATCCATCTAATGCGTGTACGATGCTATAATTTTTATCTGTATTTTGGTATAAGTAACCATATATGCGTTGTAGCTCTAAGCTAAATACACCTACCATTTGATTGTTTGGAAATGCTGGATTTACCATTGGTCCAAGCATATTAAAAAATGTTTTTACACCCAATTCTTTTCTAATAGGAGCAACGTTTTTCATAGCAGGATGAAACAGAGGTGCATGTAAAACACAGATTCCTGCTTTTTCTAAGGCGTATTTTAAAAAATCTGTTTTATTAGAAAAATGAATGCCTAAAGCTTCCATAACATTGGAAGATCCAGAAGCTGATGACACACCATAGTTACCGTGTTTTGCCACATTAACTCCAGCACCAGCAGTTACAAATGATGCCAAGGTTGAAATATTAAAAGTGTCTTTTCCGTCACCTCCAGTTCCGCATAAATCGATTGGATCAAATTCTGATAAGTTTACAGGAATACATAATTCTAACAATGCATCACGAAACCCTTGAAGCTCTTCTAGAGTTATACTTCGCATCATATAAACCGTTAAGAAAGAGGCTACCTGACTTTGATTATATGCGCCTTCAGATATGTTGACTAAAAGGTATTTAGCTTCTTCTGCAGTGATGCTTTCTTGATTAATTAGTCTGTTTAGTATTTGTTTCATATTAACTCTTAATCCAGTTTTCTAAAATTTGTTTTCCGTTTGGTGTCAGCACGCTTTCTGGATGGTATTGCACACCTCTTACGTCGTAAAATTTGTGTCTTAACGACATGACTTGTCCATTTTGGTCAAAGGATGTTGCTTCTAGAACCTCAGGTAAATTAGGATCTACAACCCATGAATGGTAACGTCCGACTTCAATAGTTTTGTTCATGTTTTTAAACAGTACTTCATCGTCAACCACAATATCTACATTTGTAGATACACCATGATATACATTGTCTAAATTAATTAAACTACCACCAAAAACTTCTCCAATAGCTTGTTGACCTAAACATACGCCTAAAATACTTTTAGTAGGAGCATAAGTTTTAATTATTGCTTTAAGTAAACCAGCTTCATCAGGTATTCCTGGACCTGGAGAAAGTACAATTTTATCAAAAGCTTCGACTTCGTCCAAGGTTAATTTGTCATTTCTTTTTACAGTAACTTCACAATCTAAGTCTTCTAAATAGTGAACTAAGTTATAAGTAAAACTATCGTAATTATCTATTACTAAAACTCTCATATCTCTTTGGCTAATTCTATAGCATTTGTTAATGCTCCTAATTTGTTATATACTTCTTGTAACTCGCTTTCTGGGTTTGATCTAGAGACTAGACCTGCTCCAGCTTGCCAATGTAAATGATGGTTTTTACTCATAAATGTCCTAATCATAATTGCGTGATTATAATTGCCATCAAAATCCATAAAACCAATTGCTCCTCCATAGAAGGCTCTGCTAGTTTTTTCGTATTTTTCAATAAGTTGCATGGCTTTATGTTTTGGAGCACCACTTAAAGTTCCTGCAGGAAAGGTGTCTGCAACTACCTGCATTGTTGGTGTATTGTCGTGTACTTTTCCGGTTACCTTACTAACTAAGTGAATAACATGAGAAAAAAATTGTGCTTCCCTATAGGTTACAACTTTGACTTCGCTACCATGTCTGCTTAAATCATTTCTAGCAAGGTCCACTAACATGACGTGTTCTGCATTTTCCTTATCATCTTCGGCTAGTTGTTTAGCTAGCTTTTGGTCTTCCTCATCATTTCCAGTCCTTTTAAATGTTCCGGCAATTGGATGTATTTCGGCTTGACCGTTATTAACGACTAATTGTGCTTCTGGTGAGCTTCCAAAAATCTTGAAGTCACCATAGTCAAAGTAAAATAGGTATGGTGATGGGTTTATGCTGCGTAAGGCACGATAGACATTAAACTCGTCACCTTTAAAACCTTGCGAGAATTTTTTAGATAATACTAACTGGAACACATCACCTCTAGCACAATGTTGTTTGGCTAATAGGACCTGATCTTTATACTCGTCATCCGTTAAATTTGATTGTATTTCAGAGTTTGTTGTAAACTTATAAGTCGCAAAGTTTTTAGAGCTTATTAGTTGTAAAACTTCGTCTATATTGTTTTCTGTTTCAAAACAATGTGCAAAAATATAGGCTTCGTTTTTAAAGTGGTTTATAGCAATTATATTTTGGTAAACTGCATAGTAAACGTCAGGAATCTCTAGAGAATCTGGTTTTTTAGAAATCTCTACATCTTCAAAGTGTTTAACAGCATCATAAGCTGTGTAGCCAAATATTCCGTTGTTGATAAACTTAAAATCCTCGTCCGATTTTACTTTAAAGCGTTTGGTAAACTTATGTATCATCTCGGTTACATTACGCACCTTGTTTTTCATCTCACTACCATCCGGAAATGTTTGTGTAATTGCTTTGTCGTCAACTTTAATTGAGGCAATTGGGTTAAAGCATATGTAAGAAAAACTATTATCATTAGCGTGATAATCGCTACTTTCTAACAAAATACTATTAGGATATTTATCTCTAATTTTTAAATAGATACTAACAGGAGTAATGGTGTCTGCTAGTATTTTTTTGTAATGTGTGTATAAACTGAATGTTTTCATTTTTATTATGCTGAATTTATTTCAGTATCTCCATTATTAGAGATATTATTAATTTTGTTTGTGTTTTCTGAAACAAGTTCAGAAATAAAAAAAAGGCTTGTCGTGAATGACAAGCCTTTTTTGTATAGTTACTTAAATAATACGTATAGCGTTAGTTCACGAAGTTTGATTTCGATTATTCCACCACCAAGTATGATTTAAAATTGTGTTCATGTTTATTATAAAGTTCAAAGATATAAATCAAAAGTTAGTTTTCAAATTATTTTCCCCTTTAATTATTTGTTAAAACTGAAAAGATGAAAACAATAAATATTAAATTTACTTTATGAAACACTTATTTTTAATATTGACCTTTACTTTTTTTGGTTTTGGAAACCAGTACATTAGTTTATTAAATAGTAATCAAATAAAAATAGTAGACGCACCTTATTTAAAGCAAGATTTAAAAATAGTCGATTTTGACGGTTTGGAGCAATACCTTGCTGCTAAGGATAAAAGTAAAACTTATGTTATAAATTTTTGGGCGACTTGGTGTGCACCATGCGTTAAAGAATTACCTTATTTTGAACAGTTAAATACAACGTATGCAGACAAAAAGGTAGAAGTTATTTTGGTGAGTTTAGATTTTCCAAAGCAGATTGAAAGTAAATTAAAACCTTTTTTATTGAAAAATAAATTAAAAAGTGAGGTTGTAGTTTTAAACGATGTTGATGCTAATACATGGATACCTAAAGTAGATAAAAATTGGTCAGGAGCAATTCCTGCAACATTAATTTACAATACCCAAAAGACAGTTTTTTATGAACAATCATTTGATTATATAGCGTTAGAAACAGAATTAAAACAATTTTTAAAACAATAAATTATGAAAAAAATATTTAAATTAACCTTAGTGTTGGTCGTTATAATAACGGTTAGTGCTTTTACAACAAAGACTAATAGTACTGATTCAGGATATAAAATAGGTGATGTGGCAACAGATTTTGAACTTGAAAATATTGATGGTAATGTGGTGTCTTTGTCAGATTTTGAAGATGCTAAAGGGTTTATAGTTGTATTTACCTGCAATACTTGTCCCTACGCAGTAGCTTATGAGGATAGAGTACAAGGTTTAAATAAAAAGTATGCAGATCTAGGTTATCCAGTAATTGCCATTATGCCTAATAATACAACCGTTAAACCAGGAGATAATATGGAAGCAATGAAAACTAGAGCTAAGGAAAAAGGATTTACTTTTCCTTATTTGATGGATGCTGGTCAGGATATTTATCCGCAATATGGAGCAACAAAAACACCACATGTGTATGTTTTGCAAAAAGAGCAAAAAGGAAATGTAGTTAAATATATTGGTGCAATTGATGATAATTATCAAGATGCAAATGCTGTAAAAACTAAGTATGTAGAAGATGCGGTTGATGCCCTATTAAATAATAAAGAAGTGAAAATTAACGAAACTAAAGCTATAGGTTGTTCTATTAAAGTTTAAAAAAAATAATCAATTATAATAAATAAAAATCCGAGATGTAACATTTCGGATTTTTTTACGTCTATATACTATATAAGTGTTAATTTTGTGCTAAAATAAATTGTATAAATATTATGGCAGATTTAATTCAATCGGATTGGGTAAACCAATTAGAAAAAGACGATAACGCAGTCATCCTTGATGTAAGAACAGATGAAGAGGTTGCAGAAGGAAAAATACCTAATGCAATACATATTGACATTTATAAAGGACAGGGTTTTATTTATGCTGTCGAGGAGTTAGATAAATCTAAGAATTTTTATGTGTATTGTAGATCAGGTGGAAGAAGTGCCCAAGCATGCGCAATAATGAATCAATTAGGATTTGATACTACTTACAATCTTCTAGGAGGATTTAGTGAGTGGTCAGGACCAGTTGAATAATAAAAAAGGTATGAAAAAAATAGCATTAGTATTAAGTTTGTGTTTAGTTTTTGTTGCACTGAGTTGTAAAAAAAATGTTGAAGGTGAAATAAAGGTTGTCTCTCCAGAGGAAATGCAAACACTATTGACTCTTGATAATGTTCAGTTTATAGATGTTAGGACACCAGCGGAATATAATTCTGGATATATTGCATCAGCACAGAATATAGATTTTATGTCGCCTACATTTGAGGATGATATTAAAACCTTAGATAGGGAAAAACCTGTACTATTGTATTGTCAAAAAGGCGGTAGAAGTGCTAAGTGTGCCGAAAAAATGATAGACTTAGGATTTAAAAAAATATATGATATGCAAGGTGGTTTCTCTAAATGGAAACATGATGGATTACCTTATAAAAAGAATTAACTAAAAATCCCAATCTTTTCAGATTGGGATTTTTTTTGCTAGATGTTACAAATAGACTTCAATTAGTTTAGCAGAATTTGCATGAATTGTTATTAGATTAATACAGGCAGGAATAATAATAGTTTGTCCCATTTTTAAGCTATAATTAGTAGCGTCGTCAGGCGTGTTAATTATAACCTCTCCCAGAACACATATATAAATTATAAACGAGTCTATTGCTGTAACATCCCTTGTTAACTTGGTGTTTAATTCGATTATATTAGTTTTAAAATACTCGGAATTTACCAATTGACTTGGTGTGTTTAATACCTGATTGTAATCTGTTTTATATTTTTTATAAAAATTGTAGTCTATAGCGTCTAAAGCTAGATTGGTGTGTAGCTCTCTTTTTTGTCCTGTTTTTTTGTCAACCCTATCATAATCATATATACGATAAGTAATATTTGAGGTTTGTTGGATTTCGGCAAGTAAAACACCTGCTCCAATTGCATGAACGCGTCCAGTAGGAATATAAAAGGTGTCTCCAGATGTTACTGTTTCAGTATTTAAAATATCTTTTAAGGTGTTGTTTTTAAGGTGATGTACGTAGTCTTCTTTACTAATTTTTTGATTAAAACCTACAATTAATTCGGCTTCATTTTCAGCTTGCATAACGTACCACATTTCATTTTTACCAAATGAATTATGTCTTTTTTTAGCTAACTGATTATTAGGATGAACTTGTATGGATAAAGGTGTTTTGGCATCAATAAATTTTATTAGCAACGGAAAGTTGTTGCCAAAGGTTTGATACACTTTGTGTCCTAGAAAATCACCTTTAAATGTCTTAATTAAATCTTTTAGCGTATTCCCTTTTAAATTGCCATTATTTACAATGGTTTGGTTATCCTCAACATCAGAAATTTCCCAAGATTCGCCTATGCTGTCTTGGGAGTAACTCTTATTTAATACCGACTTTAATTTGTTGCCTCCCCAAATACGATAACTAAAAACTGGATTGAAAGTTAAGGGATATAATTTCATTTTATTTAAGTTGTTTGATGTGACCAATAAATTTTTTAGTCATTGTTTTAAGATGTATGTTAGTGTTTTGCATGGCGTCATCTAAGTTTTTTGCTTCGTTTATTATTTGTGAAGCATAATTAATTCCCATGTTTTTTAGTGCTTTTTCGTTAATGTCAATCGCACCACAAAAGACTGCTACATTAATATTATTTTTAGTTGAGGTATCTAAAACACCTTGAATGGTTTTTCCGGATAACGTTTGATTATCCAATTTGCCTTCTCCAGTTATAATCCAGTCTGCATTTGAAATTTGATTATCAAAATTTGATAACTGTTTAATTAATTTATTTCCGCTTTCAAGAGTTCCGTTTAAAAATATTTTAGAAGCAATTCCCATACCTCCTGCAGCTCCAGATCCAGGTATGGACTGTGGATCTATTTTAAAGATTTGACTGATTAATTTTGAAAAATCTTTAAGTCCTTTATTAAGTAATAAAATATCTTGATGATTAGCTCCTTTTTGAGCAGCGTAAACGTAAGCAGCGCCTTTTTTGCCATATAATGGATTAGTAACATCACAGGCTATTTTAAAATCTGTTGAAAAAATTTGTGGATTTGCTTGACTAACGTCAATGGATTTTATAGATGACAGGTTTTTGCCAATAGGGTTTACTGTTTCACCTTTTTTATCCAAAAAACGGTATCCTAAAGCAGTTGCCATGCCAATACCACAATCGTTTGTAGCACTTCCACCAATACCAAGTATTATTTTTTTTGCACCTTTGTTTAAAGCGTCCAAAATAAGCTGGCCAGTTCCAAATGTGGAAGTTATTTTACAATCTAATTGCTCTGGTTTTAAAAGCTTTAAGCCTGAGGCTTCTGCCATTTCTATAAATGCAGTTTCATATTTAGGCGCATAAATATAGCTAGCCTCAATTGCTGTAAATAAAGGGTTGCACACTGTAGTCTTGATAGTTTCTCCATCTAAATAATGTTTGACAATGTCAATGGTACCATCACCACCATCTGCTAATGGTAGTTTTACGATATTGGCATAAGGCAACTCTATTTTAAGCTGTTTTTCAACGATATTACAAAACTCTAAACTGGTTAGCGAATTTTTAAACTTATCAGGAGCAATTACTATTTTCATGTTAACTTTTAATTTAAAATTTCACCAATAAAAATTGCAAACAGCACAATTAAAACAAAGTATGATAATAGTATAATGACTTCTTTTTTACCTGCTTTATAGACTTCAATATCTAAACCTGGTTTGGTTTCTTTTTTAATAACATAGCTTACAATTAAAGCTATTATAACAGTTACTAAACAACCTATTGCATTCCACCAAAACCAAAATATACTTGGTACATATAGCCATAAATACATATTGAATAACACACCTATAACGATACCAATATTAGCACCTAAAGCGTGCGTTTTTTTAGTTAGAATAGCTAATATGAAAGCAGCTAAAATGGGACCATAAAAAATTGAGCTTATTTTGTTAATAACCTCAATAACAGTTCCTTCTATACTTCCAGCGAAAAACGCAAAAAACAAACATACTAATCCCCAAAATACAGATAATAAACGCGAGTATTGTACGTATTTTTTGTCTGGCATATCAGGTTTAAATCGTTTTATAAAGTCTTCTAAGGTTACTGCAGATAATGAATTTACTGTGCTGCTTAAAGAGGACATTGCGGCAGACATTATTGCAACTATTAAAATACCGATGACACCATTTGGTAAGTATTTAATTATAAAAACAGGTACCATTAAGTCGGCTTTTTTACCTTCTAAACTTGTAATGTTAGATTGGTAAACTGTATTTAATAACTCTTGAAAACTAGCGTCTTGAAGTAATAGTGTTCCTAAAATTAATCCCATTATACAATAGGTTAATGTAATTGGGAATCTAAACAATCCATTAGCTAGTAATAATTTTTTAATGGTAGGTAATCCTTTTGCAGATAGTAGTCTTTGTGATTGTGTTTGATCTGTACCATAATAGGAAGCATACAAAAAGAAACCTCCAATTACCATTGGCCAAAAACCAAATTCGTCATTTTTATCGGCATTATTAAATCCCCATTTAGAAAAATCTACTGCAGTTAATCTGTCCTTATCAACAAGATTTATAAAGTTATCATAACCACCTAGCTCGCTTAAACCATAAAATAAGCAAATAATTATACCAAAAAAGAGAATACACATTTGTATGACGTCTCCCCAAATTACAGCCTTCATTCCACCTTGAAAGGAGTATACCATGGTTATAACACCAATAATTAATATCGAAATCCAAAAGTCTATACCAATGGTAGCTTGTAAAATAAGTGCCATAGTATATACCATAACACCTGTTGCTACAGAGCGACTAATTTGAAAAACAAAACTAATAAGTAACCTTGAAGAGGCATCAAAACGACGTTCTAGATATTCATAAACACTAACAATACCAGAATTATATAAGGTAGGTATTATGGCAATTAGTAAAAACGCCATAGCTAAAGGTACACCAAACTCATAGGTTAACCATTGCAATCCACCACCTTCTTTTAAACCAACAAATGCTGGTGCAGATATAAAGCTAATAGCAGATAATTGGGTAGCCATAGTTGATAAACTTAACGGAAACCATCCCATTGATTGACCTCCAAGGAAGTAATCTTTAGAGTTTTTATTTTCTTTAAAGAAATACCCTATTCCTAAAAATCCTATTAAATATAATATGATAATGATGTAGTCTATATAATTCATGTGGTTAAAGCTAGTGGGTTATTTATTCATTTAATAAATCTATAAATAATGCAGCACTCCATGAAAAATTATGACCTCCATAACCTGCGTTACCATTTTTATGTTCTTCTTTTCTAGAATCAAAATACTCGTAAAACCCATTGTTTTCAATAATCTCAATGGTATCTTGTTTCATTCTTTTGGCGATGTCATAAAAACCATATTGTTTTAACCCATAATATAACATCCAATTTAAATTAACCCAAACTGGACCTCTCCAATATTTTTTAGGATTAAACCTATCGCTAGTTGGATCAAATGATGCACACAGATATTGATCTGGATTACCAAATTTTTCCATCATTATATCAACCATTTTTTCTGCTCTAGCCTCACTTGGTAGATTAGCAAAAAGTGGTGCAAAAGAAGAGGATGATATGTGTTTTAATAATTTTTCGTTTCTTAAATCGTAATGTACATAAACACCCAGTTCTTCATCATAGAGTTTATTATTAAACGATTTAGTCCCTTTGTCTTGCCATTTTTGAAGTTGGTGTATCTTATCGTTATTATTTTTATTTCCTATAATACGATATAAATCTATTAGGCTTTGATTAGACTTTAAAAGTACTGCGTTAAATAATGGATCTTGAACTAAAAAGGGAGAAAGCTCTGCTATTTTTTGATCATTATAATTGTTTTGTTTGGCAATTTCAATAATGTGTAAATAATGATCGTATTCTCTTTTAGAAGGTCTTTGTGCAGCATCAACATGTGTTGTGTCACGTCTTTCAAAAGTATATTCTGGAGGATTCATAGTGTCCCAAATATCATCCCAAATAGGAGAGTTGTCTGTACCTGATTCCCAGTTATGGTATATGTAAACTAAACCTTCATCTTGAGGATCACGTTGGTTGTAAAAATATTCGTGATTTTTATACACTTTATCTATTACGGACTCTATAAATTTTAAAGTAGCGTCTCTATCCTTGCTAATACGGTATAAATCCTCTAAAACAAAACCAGTAACAGGAGGTTGAGTCATACCTGTAGATTTATATTTTTTGGAAGATTCTGGATGTAAATCTGAACGATGAAAATCAGGTCCAGGAAAATAAGTGTCAGTTTCGGTATGAAAAATAATATGAGGAATAAAACCATTACTCCATTGTGCATCAAGCAATGTTTCTATTTCTTTTTCGGCTTTAGGCATGTCAAAATGAGCGAAACCAATTGCGATTAATCCAGAATCCCAGAACCATTGAAAAGGGTAAAGCTTTGCGCATGGAATGCTAAATTTATCTTTCCAGTTATTGTTTAATACTGTAATAGCGTTGTTTTGTAAATCCTTCATATATATTAAAGATTGTAAGTTTTTTTGATTTTAAAAAAATAACCCATCACTTTACTTAGCAAAAAAAATGATGAGTTATATGACTAATTAAATTATTATAAATTAAAAGTTGAATGTTGCTGTTAAGAACATACGTCTAGGTAAGATTGGTCGTCCAACAAAAAACTCGCCATCTCCAGATTGACCAGCAATACCAGCTCTTGGGTTTCCTTCTGTAATACCAGAACTATCAAATAAGTTAAATACAGATAATCCAAAACGTAAAGACGTATCTTCATTAGTTTGTATTGTGTAACCAGCGCCTAATCTTGCAATTGTAATAGCATCTAACTCTACATTATTAGTGTCGTCAGTAAACTTTTTTCCTGTGTGGTTAACAGCAAAGCTTGCATCAAAAACTTTGTTATCGTAGTTAAGACCTAAGTTTCCTAAAAGGTTAGGTTGTCTTGCAATTTCATTACCTTCATTAATAGTACTTGATGTACCATTGACTAAATCTTCAGTTTGATTAGTTGTAATTTCATGATCTTGGTATGTTAGCGTCCCAGAAACATTTAAATGCTCAGTAAATTTATATCTACCAGTTGCTTCCAGACCTAATGTTTGTGTTGATTGCTCACTTCTAGCTTGATCGACTAATTGACCTCCAGAAATAGCTTGATCTATACGTATACGGTCGCTTAACCCAACATAGTATGCAGCCACAGAACCAGAAAATTTATCTGTTCCAAATTTGGCTCCCATTTCACCTTGTAAAATCGTTTCAGCCTCATAATTGGTATCTCTTATTCCTGGAGTTGGACCAAAACCACGTTGTTGCGGAAAAAAGTATCCTTTTGAGAAGTTAGCATATAAGTTTGTGGCATCAGTTAGTTTGTATAAACCTGCTAATGATAATGCCCAATCTGTATCTTTAATTTCGCCAGTTGTAAAAGTACCATCAGCAAATTGAACGTTTTGTAAGTTAGTTGTTAAGTCAGCGTTTTCATAAACTTGAGTGGTTTCTAATCCTCCTTTTCTAAAGGTACCAGTTGTAGACTCTATACGGAATCCAACATCAAAACGCCATCTGTCAAAAACCATTTCATCTGTAAGATAAAAAGCAGTTCTGCTTTGCGTTAGGTAATTATTGGCTGTCATACCAATCCTGTTGTATAAACCACCTTCAGAATATATTACATTATTTCCTCCAGCGTCAGTGTAGCTTAAGTTAACTAATTGCGGATTATTATTAAATTCTGAAAGGACTCTATATTGATAGTTAACATCTTCAGCTTCTGTTCTGGCTAAGAATGTTCCAGCAGTATAGGTGTGTATTCCATCATCAGAATTTAATATAAAGCTAGCCTCTCCAGAATAATCTGTCATTGGTCTTAACCTATCTACGTGTAGATTTTCTACCACTAAATCGTTACCGTTAATTTGGTTACCAGCTCCACCTTGGTATGTTGCACTAAATGCGGTATTATCTGGTGCAATAGCAGCTACATAATCATTAATAGTAATTGGATTACCATAATCACCACTACCACCTACATATAATGCAAAATTGTGTTGGTAGTTGGCATATTTTACTTTTGATTTAAATTTTAGGTTGTCATTTAAGTTGTAGTTAAAATCTGCTAAAAGGTAACCACCTTTTGTGTAGACACCATCTTCAATTGGACTTTCATATACACCTCCTGGAGTTAAAAATGTAGTGTTTGCCAGTTCACCAGACAATAGTTGGCTTACTTCTTCACCATCGTTACCATTTAACCGTTCTCTAGACGCTCCATCTAATGGTAATGGTAAGTAAAATTGAGCTCTATCATTAATATATTGCCCATGCACTGTAAAGGATCCGTTTTCAAATTTTTGTTTGATATTACCTCTAAGCTGCACTCCTTTTGTGGTTAAACCAGTTTCAATTGGACCATCATCTTTTCTAACAAAACCTGTAAAAGCGTAATAAGTGTTAGAATCTTCGCTGCCTAATTGTCCACCAGTATAAAAGTCTGTTTTTAATCTACCGTCATTTCCCCATTCTACATTAATTAAATTTTCGTCATTAGAATCTCCAGTTTTACTTGTATAGTTAATTATACCAGCAACCGATCCAGCACCATAAAGTACAGCAGATCCACCTCTAACAAATTCGACACCTTTAAAACCAACATCAGGTCTAGCGTAAACATCATGTGCAGATGAGTTTAATCCAAACGTGCTCATAAGTGGCATACCATCGTATTGTAAAGGGTTAAAGACATATTGTCCACCAGAAGGTAAACCTCTGACAAAAAGGTTGGTTGCAGTTTCTCCACCACCACCTTCAGCAGTAATACCAGGTACATCTCTTAAAATATCTGCTTGACTGTTAGCCGATAGTCTAGTAATTTCTTTAATGCCTTTACTACTAATGGATAAAGGCGCTTGTTTTTGTGATCTAAAAGTAGAAGAAGCTGTAAGAACAATTTCATCTAAATTATTACCTTCTTGTAAGATAATATCAAGTGTCAATGGAGTACCGTTTAAATCTACTTTTTTAATCAAAGTAGTGTAGCCAATGTAAGATACTTGTAACTCCTTAGACCCTGTAAGTTCAGGTACCGTAAAACTAAAATTTCCGTCAAAATCTGTAGAAGCTCCAACGTTTGAGTTAATAATTAAAATGTTAGCGTTTGGAATTGGTAATCCAGCTTTGTCTTTTACAGTTCCGGATATTTCTGTTTGTGCAAACATTGAAAAACAACAAAATAATAATAATAGTGTGGTGGTTAGTTTTTTCATTTTATTAAGAATTAGTTAATGTTAGGCTAATATAATTACGAATTAAGCATTGTTGTGTGTTAAAAAGTACGATATTTGTATGCAAACGTTTGCGAAAACGTTTGAAATTTTATTTTTATGAAGAAAGAAGTTACCACTTTAAAAAAATTAGCTCAGACTTTAGAATTATCGATATCAACAGTTTCTAGAGCATTAAATGATCATCCAGACATTAGCTTGCAAACTAAAGAGAAGGTAAAGGCATTAGCGTTAAAATTAAATTATGTCCCAAACATTTTTGCCAAAGGTTTTAGAAATCATAGGTCTAATATTATTGGTGTTATCGTACCCAATATAACACATTACTTTACTACGACTATTGTTAGAGGTATTATGGAAGAGGCCGAAAGTAAAGGATTTAGGGTGATTATATCAGAATCTAATAATGATGTAGAAAAGCAAAAAGAGATGTTTAATACCATGATGCAATTTGGTGTGGATGGTATATTAGCCTCACTAACCAAACGTACTAGAGAAGTTGATCACATATTAGCAACGTTAAATACAATTCCAATTGTTTTATTTGATAAGGTTTCAAATAAAATTCCATGCACCCAAATTACAATAAACGATGAGGAAGCAGCTTATAATATAGTTGAACATTTAATTAATATTGGAAAAAAGCGAATAGCTATAATTAAGGAAGGTGAATATTCTTATAATTCGGAAAAACGGTATTCGGGTTATTTAAAAGCTTTGAAGGATAATAACCTTGAGCTAGATCCCAAAATGGTTATTAGTGTTGAGGATATATCAATGAAAGAGGGAAAAAGAATGACCAATATATTATTGAGTTCAAAGGTACGACCTGATGCTATTTTCGCGATTACAGATGGTGCAGCAATAGGCGTAATACAAACACTAAATAAGTTTAATGTAAAAATACCTGAAGAAATTGCAGTTGTTGGATTTAGTAATTCTGTTAACTCTATTATAATAGAACCCAAATTAACCACAGTAGATCAACCTGGAGAAAAAATAGGACGTACAGCAGTACAATATCTTATAAATGAAATTAATGTGCCTGAAGATAATATTACTAGTAAGTTAGTTGAAATTAAAAGTAATATAGTAATTAGGGATTCTTCCTTTAGGTCCTAAAAAAAACGCCCTGAAATCAATGCTTCAGAGCGTTTAAAGTGGAGTCGGAGAGTATTGGTAGTATATGTTTTGCTATATTGAATAAAGTATAAAAAATGTTATATTTGCTAATGATAACAGAGGTTTATAGTTGTTTTGTGTTTTAATTATATATTTAAATATAACTGTTTTGTCACCTATTTTGTCACCTATTTTGTCACCCAGTTTTTTAACTCATTTTTGAATTATAATGAAACATTCTTTTTACTTAAAAAATCCTCAAAAGCAAATTGGAGAAAAACCAACGTTAATTTATTTCACTTGCCATTTTAATAAAGAGAAAAAGAAGTTTGTTTATTCTACTGGAGAATCAATCGCTCCTATAAATTGGGATTTTGATTATAGACAACCATACTTGAAAGGCAAATACAAGGCGCTTAACAATATGTTAGTAAATACTCAATTATCAAGATATACGCAGAAATTTGAAGAAACTAAGGCGTTATATTTAAAAATTAATGAAGAATTTACCTCTAAAATATTGCGTGAGGCTTTTGATTTAGAGTTTAAGAAAATTTCTAAAACTATTCATACTTTTTTTAATGCTTACGATAAATTCATGGAGGAGAAACAAAAAAGAAAAGAATGGAAACAATCTACTATTAAAAGATATTTTAATATTAAAAATCATCTAATAAATTTTGAGAAAAATAAAAATTACAAACTTACTTTTAGTACAATTGATAATAATTTTGATACTGAATTCAAAGATTTTTGTTACACATCATTAGATCATAGTACTAATACGTTTGCTAGAAACCTTGGACTATTTAAAACATTTATGTTTTGGGCTTTAAAAAATAAATTTACTTACAATAGTGCTTTTGTCGATTTTAAAAAGCCAGAGCGGGTTATTACTAAAGAAATAGCTTTAAACTTAGATCAAGTGAATGAAATTTATAATTATCAAACTAAGTCACAGGCTTTAGAAAGAGTTAAAGATGTTTTTGTATTTCAATGTTTAACAGGACTAAGGTATGGAGAGTTAAAAAGAATAAATAAACGTACTGTAACTGAAAATTCAATTTTAATTAAGGAGGAAAAAGATGTGACTAAGGAAGTAAGAGAAATTCCTTTATTTGAAGTGTCTAAAAATATTTTAGAAAAATATGATTTTCAATTACCATTAATTAGTAATCAAAAGCAAAACTATTTTATCAAGGAAATATTTAAGGATGCAGAGTTTACTTTTGAAGTAGAATATAGTAGAACTAAAAATAGAGAACATAAAATATTGAAAGCGCCATTTTATAATAGAGTAAGTACACATACAGCAAGAAGAACATTTATTACCATACTTAAAAATAAAGGAATTGCTGATAAAACTATAATGGAAATGACAGGACACAAAGATTTTAAGACCTTTAATAGCTATTACAAAGTTGATAATCTAGCAAAACACGATGCAATTAATAAGGCGTTTTCATCATTAAAGCTTGATTAATTATGAAATGGAAAGAATTTGAAAATCATATAGACATAGTTCCTATTAGAGAAGCGGATTTGTTAATAATTGAAAAGGTCAACAAAGAACTAGAGAGTTGGATAAAAACTACTTTTAATAATCTAAATGAATCAAAGGATGCAGAAAATGAATTTGTGTATTTGTTTTTTAATATTAAAAAAAAATATAATGAACAATTAATTAAGCCAATAGCTTCCTATGAAACATTAATAAAAGGGAATGATAATAAGTTCCCAATTTTATTTAATGAAACTAATTTAAATAGAATCCTGACAATTTTTCATTCTATATTTCATTATACTAAAGTTGACGACAGAATAAATTTGTTTAAAAAAAGTTTTTTTGAATTTAAGATAGCGAAATCAAAATATCTTCTGCTAAAACATCTTATAGAGGAAATGAATGAAAATGTATTAAGTCCTAAAAACCGTCTTCCAGATTTTGACACTTTTGAAATTTCTATTTTGCAAACTCTTAAAGATAAAATTGAAATCGCATATAAATCAAATGATTCCTATAGGAAACATCTTGAAGAAAGTCAAATTTCATTAGAAAAATCAAAATCAGATAATAAGGAGCGTTTACAATTAATACAACGCCTTGATAAGGACTTGTCAATTGTAAATCGTGCTAAGTCAGATGTTGAAATGGAGCTGAAAATTGCAAAAAATCAATTTGAAATAATTAAGAATCACATTCCTGTTTTAGAGTCTTCAAATGTGATTCAATTTGATAATACTTATTGGGGAGACAATTATCCTGCTTTAAAAGTGTTTTTCAATTTTTTAAACAATAGAGGTATTACTTGTTTAAATTGGAGTTTGTTTGCTTCTCAAATGTGTATAGATGATAATAACCCCATAGACTTAACTTTAAATGATTTCTCAAAGAAGGACTATGGGTTTATGTTTTATTTGTTAAAAGAGTTTTTTGTTTTTGATATTAAAAAAGATCGTTCATCGTATGATCGTTTTTTAAATTTGAAATTCAGAATAAATGGTCATAAGTTTAAAAAGAATGATATTTCTAAATTTGTAAGGAATTATGGAATTGATATTTCTGAAATAGGAAAAATTGAACAAGAATGTTCAGAATTGAAAAATCAAAAAATGATAGAGAAATTATACTTAGATATAAAAACTAGATTTTTTTAGAAATTCATTACGTCTAATTTTCCTCTTAATTCTCCTATTTTGTTAGTTTTGGCAACTTAATAAATGCTTTTATGTATCTGTTTATCAATGTTTTGCGTTATTATTGATATACTTTACTCCTCCCTTTTTTCTCTTTTTTAATCTGATAATCTTTGTAGTATACAATTAGCGCTAGTTGTAATTTATTAATATTAAATAATAATAATTATGACAAAAATTATAATAACAACAAAAGAAGAGTTGTCTGAAATAATAAACCAATCAGTAGGACAGCAATTAATAGAGTTAAGATCCTCTATTAAAAAGTTAAACAAGCCAATTAAAATAAACTTAACTGTTAAAGAAGTTGCAACACAATTAAACGTATCGGAATTAACCGTTCGTAATTATATTGCAAAGGGCTTTATTAAGGCGGAGAAAATTGGTAGAAGAGTGATTATTAATGCAGAAGCATTAGAGGACTCATTATCAGAAGTTAAATCTTTAAAATACAGAAGATAATGAGACAGTTGTATAAAATTGAGGAATTCCCTGTATGTGAAATTCAAAAATCTGTAAATGAAATTATAAAACAAATTGATTATTTACAAGATAACTTTAATTACGACACTAAATCAGCAGAGTTATTAAATTGGATTTTAGGAAAGCTAAATACTATTGCAAAAATAGCAAAAAGAGATGTAAGATTTGATTATCTGTTTATTCAATCAGAGATAGATAAACTCTACAAAAAAGATACAAGCTTAACTGGTATTCACATGATAATTAATTTTAAAAATCATAAAAAACCAAACAGAGGTTTTTTAGAGTTTAATCTTAATAAAAAATAAATGTTATGGAGTATCTAAGAATAGGAGTAGATTATTTCAAAATCACGGAAAAACCATTACATAGTGGAGACACAATAACAACTTTGGTTAAATGGAGTAAGAGCGAAATTTGCACAGATTTTGGAAAAGCATTTTTGCAAGAGATCCCTAAATATGATGGTTTTGTGACTATACCTAGTCATATCGATTATCAGGAAGAAATTAAAGGTTTTTATAATGAATACCAAAAGCTGAAGCACGATTTAAAAACAGGAGATTTTGATAAAACCAAAATGTTTTTAAAACATATTTTTGGTAATCAATATGGTTTAGCATTGGATTATATTACTATACTATGGCATTTTCCAACGCAAATTTTACCAATCCTTTGTTTGGTAAGTGGTGAACGTAATACAGGAAAAACTACCTTTTTAAACTGGTTAAAATTGATTTTTCAAAAAAACATGACCATAAATAAAAATGAAGATTTTAGAAGTCAATTTAATGCAGATTGGGCAACTAAGTTGATTATAGCCATTGATGAAGTTTTGTTAGATAGAAGAGAGGATAGCGAAAGAATTAAAAACCTGTCTACTGCAAGGACATACAAAGTAGAGCATAAAGGAAAAGATAAGTCTGAAACACAATTTTTTGGCAAGTTTATTTTATGTTCAAACAATGAGGATAATTTTATTCTTATAGATGACAAAGAAATTAGATATTGGGTTATTAAAGTTACTTCAATTGCTAGTGGTGCTGAAGTTTCAGATTTACTAGAGCAATTAGAAGCAGAAATACCTTATTTCTTAAATTTTATAAATGAAAGAAAACCTATATCAACCAAAAAAACTAGAATGTGGTTTTCTAAGGATGAAATTAAAACTGAAGCTTTAACTAAATTGGTAAAGGGTAATAAAACCAATTTAGAAAATGAGATAATTGAGCTATTGAAAGATGACTTCTTAAAGTTTGAAAAAGAGACTCTCTATTATAGTGCGTCTGATTTAGTAGATAAATTAAAGGCAGTAAATGTAAGAACGACTCCAACTAAAGTCTCAAAAGTATTGAAAGATAATTTGGGTTTGTTGCAAAAAAATTCAAGCTATACTAGATTTAACTTATCTGTTTGTCCTGCAACAGGAGATTACAAACAGTTTGTTGAGGAGACTGTTATAAGAGGTAGATTTTTTACAGTTGAAAAAGATGCGATCCTTAAAAATAGTTGATTGTTGCAAAATTTATAAAAAGTCAATATTAATAGTGCTTAAATAGTGCAACATAAAATCAACAATGGTTCAACACTTGTTTTATTAAATTGGTTGAATGGTTGTTGATTTAGTGTTGCAAATACTATCTCAATAATATAGTGTTGTTTGGTTGTTGTTCAACAAAACAACACTTTTTATTTGCTTATTTTATTTTGTAGCAATCAATAGTAGGTTGACACTATGTAGTTGTGAATATGGTTTACGAAAGTTTGTTTGGTAATTAATTGGGATGTTTGTTTGGTTGAGCATATCCCATCGTGTTTTTTTCAACCTTTAAGTTATTAGCAATGTTTCATCTTGTTGTTTGTTTGTTTGTTTGTTTGTTTGTTTGTTTGTTTGTTTGTTTGGGAGGTTGTTAATTGTTTAGATTAGTGTAAAAGCTATTGCGACTCACTAGTTTTTACCACCCATTTATCTGCTTACATCATGCCCTAAAACAAGTAAAATAAGTAAATGAGGGAATCCTCATTATTAAATCAGATTAATATCATATTTTTAACCATTAAACTTAAACAATGTTCTTTTAACGAGAATAAAACAACATAAAATCAATAAATGACAAGCAACAACCAAAGAGCCGAATTACAAAATCAAATATGGAAAATAGCCAACGATGTGCGTGGTTCTGTAGATGGATGGGATTTCAAACACTTCGTATTAGGAACCCTTTTCTACCGTTTCATTAGTGAGAATTTCAGTAATTACATTGAAGCTGGTGATGAAAGCATAAATTATGCAGAACTACCAGATTCGGTTATAACTCCTGAAATAAAAGAAGATGCTATTAAAACAAAAGGATACTTCATTTATCCTAGTCAGTTATTTATAAATATTGCTAAAGGTGCTAACGATAACGAAAATCTAAACACAGATTTAGCCGCTATATTTTCAGCTATAGAAAGTTCTGCAAATGGCTATCCATCAGAACAAGATATAAAAGGTTTATTTGCAGACTTTGATACCACAAGCAACCGATTAGGAAACACCGTAGAAAATAAAAACAGCCGTTTGGCAGCTGTTCTAAAAGGTGTAGAAGGTTTAAAACTAGAAGGTGAATTTGAAGATAGTGAAATAGACTTATTTGGTGATGCCTATGAGTTTCTAATCTCTAATTATGCAGCCAATGCAGGGAAGTCTGGTGGTGAGTTTTTTACACCGCAAACGGTATCTAAGTTAATTGCTCAATTGGCAATGCACAAGCAAGAAAAAGTAAATAAAATTTATGATCCTGCAGCGGGTTCTGGTTCGTTGTTGTTGCAAGCTAAAAAACACTTTGATAATCATATTATAGAAGAAGGTTTTTATGGGCAAGAAATAAACCATACCACCTACAACTTAGCACGTATGAATATGTTTTTACATAACATAAACTACGATAAGTTTCATATAGTTTTAGGGAACACCCTAGAAAACCCACAATTAGGCGACGACAAGCCTTTTGATGCCATTGTATCTAATCCACCATATTCTATAAAATGGAAAGGTAGTGACGACCCAACGCTTATTAACGACGACCGTTTTGCTCCTGCAGGTGTATTAGCACCTAAATCGAAAGCAGATTTTGCCTTTGTATTACACGCTTTAAGCTATTTGTCTAGTAAAGGTAGAGCGGCTTTGGTATGTTTTCCTGGTATTTTTTACCGTGGTGGTGCAGAGCAGAAAATTAGAAAGTATTTAGTAGATAACAATTTTGTAGAAACGGTAATTTCTCTTGCGCCTAATCTGTTTTTTGGCACTTCTATAGCTGTAAACATCTTAGTGCTGTCTAAAAGTAAAATCGATACCAAAACACAGTTTATAGATGCTACGAGTAAAGATTTCTTTAAAAAAGAAACCAACAACAATGTATTAGTAGATACCCATATCGAAAACATTATGAAAATGTTCGATACTAAAGAAGAAGTTGCACACGTAGCCACTACTATTGATAATTCTAAAATAGCCGAAAACGATTACAACCTATCGGTAAGTTCTTATGTGGAAGCTAAAGATACGCGTGAAATAATAGATATTACTGAGTTAAACAAAGAAGTAGCTATCACAGTAAAAAAAATAGACCAACTACGTGCCGATATTGATAGCATAGTAAACGAAATTGAAGCATGAGCAAGTTAGAAAAATTATTGGAAGGTGTTGGTGTTGAGTGGAAAACTTTAGGGGGTATTTCTGAAATATATGGAGGGTTAAAAGGTAAAAGCAAAGCTGATTTTACAGATGGAAATGCTAAATATGTGTCATATAAGAACATATTTTATAATATTGAAGTTGATTTTGATATACTTGATGCAGTAAAAGTTACTTCTGATGAAAATCAATATGAAGTGAAATATGGAGATGTGCTATTTACTGGTTCATCAGAAATAGCAATAGAAGCTGGTATGTCTTCCGCTGTTACTAATAAGTCGGATGTTAAGGTATTTTTAAATAGTTTTTCTTTTGGACTAAGATTCAATTCTGATATTCATGTTTTACCTGAATTTTCAAAATATCTATTTAGAAGTCATTTTATGCGCAAGGAAATAGCTAAAACAGCAAATGGAGTTACACGTTTTAATGTTTCTAAAAAAAGTTTTAAAAAACTTCAAATCCCAATCCCACCACTTAAAATCCAAAAAGAAATAGTTCGTATTTTAGATACCTTTACCGAACTTACTACCGAACTTACTACCGAACTTACTGCACGTAAAAAACAGTACAGCTATTACCGTGAGCAATTACTAACTTTTGAGGATAGTGAGTTTGAAATTTTAGGAAACTTAGCTGAAAACCTTGATTCAAAGAGAAAACCAATTGCAAGTGGATTAAGAGAGTCAGGTGATATTCCTTATTATGGAGCATCTGGCATTGTAGATTATGTTAAGGATTATATTTTTGACGGAGATTTTTTACTTATATCGGAAGATGGTGCAAATTTAACAGCAAGAAAAACTCCCATTGCATTTAGTATTAGCGGTAAAAATTGGGTAAACAATCACGCTCATGTATTAAAATTTGACACATATGCCGAACGTAGATTTGTAGAATATTATTTGAATAGTATTGATTTGACCCCATATATTTCTGGAGCAGCACAACCTAAACTAAACAAGAGAAATCTAAACAGTATAAAAATCCCAAACCCTTCTAATGAAGAAAAGCAACGCATCGTAACTATCCTAGATAAATTCGACACGTTTACAACTTCCATAAGCGAAGGTTTACCAAAAGAAATAGACTTACGTAAAAAACAATACGAGTATTACCGTGAAAAGTTGTTAACGTTTCCAAAACCAGAATAATAATGAGCACCTACAAAACCATAGCAGAATCTAACAATTTTATAGTTTTAGACAAGTACACTAAGTTTTCAGAACTAAATGAAGCACCTGCAGGTTACCAAACAGAGGCAGATTTAGAGAAAGAACTCGTAAAAGATTTAACAAATCAAGGTTATGAGTATGTAAAACACTTAACCACACCAACAGCAATGTTGGCAAATGTGCGTGTACAATTGCAAAATCTAAACAATATGCAGTTTACAGATAAAGAATGGGAGCGTTTTGTAATAGAGTATTTAGATAAACCAAGTGATAACCTAGTAGATAAAACAAGAAAGTTACACGATAATTATATTCACGATTTTGTTTTTGATGATGGACATATTCAAAACATCTATTTAGTAGATAAAAAAAATGTGGTTCGTAATAAATTACAGGTTATTTCTCAGTTCGAGCAAACAGGTACACAAGCCAATCGGTATGATGTTACCATTTTAGTAAATGGCTTGCCTTTAGTTCAAGTAGAAGTGAAAAAACGAGGGGTTGCTATTCGTGAGGCTTTTAATCAAGTACACCGCTACACCAAAGAGAGTTTTAATACGTCAAACTCATTGTTTAAATTCTTGCAAATATTTGTAATATCTAACGGTACAGACAGCCGTTATTTTGCCAATACCGTAGAACGTAATAAAAATAGTTTCGATTTTACAATGAATTGGGCAAAGGCAGATAATTCATTAATTAAAGATTTAAAAGATTTTACAACCACTTTTTTTGATAAACGTACACTTTTAAACGTATTACTTATCTATTCGGTGTTTGATGTTAGTGATGTCTTGTTGGTAATGCGACCGTATCAAATTGCTGCAACAGAAAGAATCCTATGGAAAATAGAAAGCTCTTTTAATTCAAAAAGTTGGGCAACAACAGAAAGTGGTGGGTTTATTTGGCATACTACAGGCTCTGGTAAAACATTAACAAGTTTTAAAGTAGCAAGATTAGCAACAAAACTAGATTTTGTAGATAAGGTGTTTTTTGTGGTAGATAGAAAAGATTTAGATTTTCAAACCATGAAAGAATACCAACGCTTTTCGCCAGATAGTGTGAATGGTTCCGATAGTACAGCGGGTCTTAAAAGAAATATAGATAAAGAAGATAATAAGATTATTGTAACCACCATTCAAAAGTTGAATAATTTGATGAAAGGTGAAAATGATTTAGCTATTTATAAAAAACAAGTCGTCTTTATTTTTGATGAAGCACACCGCTCGCAATTTGGTGAAGCTCAAAAAAACTTAAAAAAGAAGTTTAAAAAATACTATCAATTTGGTTTTACAGGAACGCCTATTTTTCCTGAAAATGCTTTAGGTTCAGAAACAACCCAAAGTGTATTTGGTACAGAACTACATTCTTACGTTATTACAGATGCTATTAGAGACGAAAAAGTACTAAAGTTTAAAGTAGATTATAATAATGTACGCCCTAAGTTTAAAGGGGTTGAAACAGAACAAGACTTAAAAAAACTATCAGGAGCAGAAAATAAAAAAGCCTTATTACACCCAGTGCGTATTACGGAGATTTCGCAATACGTTTTAAAACATTTCAGACAAAAAACACATCGTACAAAAGGAACTAACAACGGTTTTAACGCCATGTTTGCCGTAAGTAGTGTAGATGCCGCAAAATGTTATTATGAAGAATTAAACACCCTTCAAAAAGATAGTGATAAGCCTTTAAAGATAGCAACCATCTTTTCCTTTGCAGCAAATGAAGCACAGGGGGCAATAGGAGAAATACAAGATGAAACCTTTGAGCCTACAGCAATGGATACCAGTGCTAAAGAGTTTTTAACAGCAGCTATTAACGATTATAATGCGATGTTTAAAATGAATTATGGTATTGATAGCAAAGGCTTTCAAGACTATTACCGTGATCTTGCAAAAAAAGTTAAAAATAAAGAAGTCGATTTATTAATTGTAGTAGGGATGTTCTTAACAGGTTTTGATGCACCTACTTTAAATACCTTATTTGTAGATAAAAATCTACGTTATCACGGTTTAATGCAAGCGTTTTCACGTACCAACCGTATTTATGATGCTACTAAAACGTTTGGAAATATTGTAACTTTTAGAGATTTAGAACAAGCCACAATTGATGCTATCACGCTTTTTGGTGATAGCAACACAAGAGATGTGGTACTAGAAAAAAGCTATAAAGAATACTTAGAAGGCTTTACAGATATTGCCACAGGAAAAGCACGTCGTGGTTATGTTGAAGTGATAGAAGAATTAAATGAAAAATTCCCTAATCCAGATGAAATTGTAACAGAAAAGGATAAAAAAGAATTTTCTAAACTGTTTGGAGAATATTTGCGAGTAGAAAATATACTTCAAAATTACGACGAATTTACAAACCTGAAAGCTTTTCAATCTGTAGACATAAACGATCCCATAGCTGTAGAAACGTTTAAAGACACGCACTTTGTTTCAGATGAAGACATTTCAGTAATGAAAGGTATAGAATTACCTGCTGAAAGAACCATTCAAGATTATCGTTCTACTTATAATGATATTCGAGATTGGTTACGACGAGAAAAACAAGGAAACGAAGCAGAAGAATCTGGTATCGATTGGGATGATGTGGTTTTTGAAATAGATTTATTAAAATCTCAAGAGATTAACTTAGATTATATTCTGGAATTAATTTTTGATCACAATAAGCAAACGAAGAATAAAGAAGAATTAGTAGAAGAAATAAGACGTGTAATTCGTGCAAGTATTGGGAATAGAGCAAAAGAGAGTTTAGTTGTTGATTTTATCAATGAAACAGATCTAGATAATATAAAAGAAAAAGCTACTATTATAGATGATTTTTATGCGTATGCAAAAGTAAGACAGAAAAAAGAAGCAGCAGAATTAATTACAGAAGAGACCTTAAACGAATCAGCAGCAAAACGTTATATTTTGGCATCTTTAAAACGTGAGTATGCAAGTGAAAATGGTACAGAGTTAAATTCTATTCTACCTAAAATGAGTCCTTTAAATCCGCAATATTTAACAAAAAAGCAGAGTGTTTTTCAAAAGATTGTTGCGTTTATAGAAAAGTTTAAAGGAATTAGTAAAGAGCTATAAAAGAAGGGTAATAATTAAATTGTATGCATTTATATAACTTAAAGTCAAAAGAATCGATTAGTATTTTAAAAGAGAAACCTTTTAAATTAGAAAGAGAAATACAAACACTCTTCGAAAATAATTTAAATGAGTTAATGGATTTGCAATTAGTAAAGTCTGAGTTTTTTATAAAAAATAAACGTATAGATACATTAGCCTATGACGTTCAATCAAATGCATTTATTATAATTGAATATAAGCGCAGTAAAAATATAAGTGTAGTAGATCAAGGTTTTACATATTTAAGTTTAATGCTTGAGAATAAAGCAGATTTTATAGTTGAGTATAACGAAACACTAAAACAAAATTTAAAGCGTACAGATGTAGATTGGAGTCAAACAAGAGTAGTATTTGTATCTACAAGTTTTACAGAAAACCAAAGAACAGCAACAAATTTTAAAGATATAGCTATTGAGTTGTGGGAAGTAAAACGCTATGAAAACAATTTAATAAGTGTAAATCAAATTAAGAAAAGTAAATCAGCTGAAAGTATAAAACCTATTACATCAAGTAATACACAATTAGAAGCAGTTACAAAAGAGATAAAAGTATATACTGAAGAATTTCATTTAGATAATTATCCAGATAAAGTAAAAGAGCTTTACGAAACCTATAAAGATGCTATTTTAGCTTTAGCAGATGATATTGAGTTAGAGCCTAAAAAACTGTACATAGCATTTAAAAAGGATAAAAATATAGCTGATATTGTTACTCTTAAAAAAGGAATTAAACTATTTATCAATCTACAAAAAGGTAAGCTTGAAGATCCTAAAAATCTAATGCGTGATGTATCAAATACAGGACATTGGGGGAATGGAGATTATGAATTAGTAATAACTAATAATGATAATTTAGAGTATATTTTATACTTAATTAAACAAGCAATATAATTGTAATGTTAGTTTAATAACAATCTTTATTTAAATTTAAAATATTTATCCTTTCTAGTTAACAAAAACTATTAATTATGTCAATTCCTTTAACTCAAGAAAATTTAATTCATAAATCAGGTTTTAATCCAACACAGGGTGTTATTAAGCCTATGCGGAAAAAGTACTATAGAGTACTTACTGAATCTGTTGGTGGTGATGCGCCTAAAGATGTAATTAGATTTTATCAATATGGTAAAGGACAAGTGATAAGTCCAAAAAGCTGGCCAAAATATATTGCCAAAATCGGGCATAAGTGGTATCCAAATGAAAGCATAACAGAACATTTTCTTACAAGTGTAGGTAAATCATTTGGTATTGACATTGCAAATTCTCAATTGATTTATGCAGAAGGGTATGTTAGGTTTTTAAGTGAACATTTCCATAACGAACATCAATCTTTAGTGCATGGTGCTAATATTCTTTCCAGATACCTTTCTGAAAAAGACAATAAATGGATTGACGATTTAGATAATCAAAGGATTTTAAAAGGTGAGATAAATATTGAAGATGTAATTACTGCTTTAAAAGATGTATTTCCAGATAATAATATATTAGACGGCTTTATAGACATGCTTTTGTTCGATTGTCTTACAGGTAATAATGATAGACATTACTATAATTGGGGTGTAATTACACATATAAAAAACAAGCATGAACCATACTATTCACCTATTTATGATACTGCTAGAGGACTTTATTGGAATTTAGATGAAAATTTTATACTATCTTTGCATAATGAATCACCCATACAACAAAATAAAAGGATTGAAAAATACGTTAATAAATCAGTACCTAAGATAAGCATACCAGGTAATGTAAAGTGTAACCATTTTCAACTTATAGAATATCTCAAAAACAACAACTATATCAATAAAAAACACATCAAACGATGGTCAGATAAAGCATGTTTGGAACAGTCTTTGAATACACTTAATAAAGATTTTGTGAAACATTTCACACCAAATAGACGTCTAATAATAAATAAAATACTTAAATTAAGGTTTCAAACGCTTAAAGGCATTATTCAATAACTATGTTAAAGCAATTTAAAAAATTCATCAAGTCTCAGTCCAAGGTAAAAGATTTACCATGTACTTATGAGCAAGTAAATCACAATCCTAAGTTTCAATTAAAATATCAAGATGATATTGTTGGTTACTTAAATTATTGTGATTCTGTTTGGGTTTTTGATTATTCTGATTGGTTTAAAAATCAAAATGATCTTCAACCGTTATTTGAATTTCCAACAAAAGAAAAGTCTTATAAATCGAATGTATTATGGCCTTTTTTCGAAAGTCGTATACCTTCAGTAAAACAACCTAAAGTACAAGACTATCTGGAAGCTCATCCATCAGATCGTGACAATAAAGTCAAACTATTGGAACATTTTGGTATAACCTCGGTTAATAACCCATATAAATTAATTATTAAAATTTAAAGAAAAAGGCGCTTATAGCGCCTTTTTTTGTGTTTATAATGTTTTATCTTTTTTAATTAGCAGTTTTTTTGTGTTAGTTTTTAAACTATTGTCTGGTTTATCAAATTATAAATAATGTCATCGTTTGTGTTAATGAAACTAATTAATCAGCTAAAATTTATAATCTAAAATTAATAGCATCTATTGATTTATCTATTATTTATTGAATTTAATTTTTTTAAAAAAAATAGTTATTAACATGGATATTGTCACCTATTTTGTCACCTAAAAAACAAAACGCCCTGAAATCAATGCTTCAGAGCGTTTAAAGTGGAGTCGGAGAGAATCGAACTCTCGTCCAAACAAGTAACCAAAAGGCTTTCTACACGTTTATTCTTTTCTTAGGTTTTCGATTAAAAGCTGGTTAAAGACAACCCACTTTTAACTTATCTTTTTTAGTTTCAACAAAGCATCAAAGCGCTACTAAGTCTATATTGACATTTTCGATGCCTCAAATGGAACGCTGTCAATCAAAGCTTTCCAGAGACATAAAGCTCGTACACCTTGTGTACCGAGGCTTAATCCTACTATAATTCGGATTAGGCAGCTAAAGCGTAGTTATTCTCGCCGATTAAAAAGTTGATCAAGTGTTTAACGAGTACAAAATCATTACTCGACGTGCTTACAATTTAATTAATCTCGCTGTCAAAACCAGTCGACCCCATTTTAATAAATTGTGTTATTTATTGGATTGCAAAATTACTAAAAATTATAATGCAAAGGTTGTACCATTTAAGATTTATAATAAACTTAAGATAATATTAAGTCATATTTTTTAAATTGAAATAAAAAGTAGAGATGATAAAAACAGGAACAGAAGTACAATGGGATTGGGGACACGGAACTGCTAAAGGAAAAGTAGAAGAAACCTACACTAAAAAAATAACAAAAACTATTAAAGGCACCAAAGTGACCAGAGAAGGGACTTCTGGTAACAAAGCGCTTTTTATAAAGCAATCGGATGGTGACTTCGTTTTAAAAAGCGAAAACGAAGTAAAGCGTGTATAGTAAATTTGATTTGCTAAACCCTAATATTAAAGGTAATTTAGCAAGAATAAATTTAGATATATGAAATTTGCAATTATAAAAGAACGTAAAAATCCACCAGATAGACGTGTCGTGTTTTCTCCTAATGACTTAAAAGATTTAAAAACTTCCTTTCCACAAGCTGAAGTAATTATTGAGGCATCGGACATTCGTGTGTTTAATGATGCCGAATATGAAAAAAATGGCTTTCAGATTTTTGATGACGTTTCAGATGCAGATGTTATGTTTGGTGTAAAAGAAGTGCCAATAGAAGCGCTTATTCCTAATAAAAAATATTTTTTCTTCAGTCATACAATAAAAAAGCAGCCCTATAATAGAGCGCTTTTAAAAGCTATTCTTGATAGGAATATTGAAATGTATGATCACGAAACTATTGTTAGACAAAATGGCGCAAGACTAATTGGTTTTGGACGTTATGCTGGTTTGGTAGGTGCTTACAACGGTTTTAGAGCCTTAGGACTTCGTGATAATTTATTTACACTACCTAAAGTAGAGCACTTGAAAGATTTAGATGAAGTAAAAAGCGAACTGGATAAAATTAAATTACCCAACATAAAAATTGTGCTTTCTGGTACTGGTAAAGTAGCTAAAGGCGCACAAGAAATTTTAGATCATCTTAAAATTAAGCAAGTCAGTGATGCGTTATATTTAACCTCTAATTTTACTGAGCCTGTTTATTGCTTAATTGATGTTATGGAATATAGTAAGCGTAAGGATGGTAAAGTTGGTAATAAAGGACAGTTTTATAAAGATCCTTCAGGTTACGAAAGTAATTTTATGCCTTATGCTAAACAAACAGACTTTTTTATAGCAGGTCACTTTTATGGTGATGGAGCTCCTTATTTATTTACAAGAGAAGAGGCAAGACATCCAGATTTTAAAATTAACTTAATAGCCGATATTTCTTGCGATATTGATGGACCTGTAGCATCAACAATCCGTCCATCCACTATTGCAGATCCTTTTTATGGTTATAATGTTAAAACTGAAAAAGAAGTAGCTTATAATGATAAAGATGCAATAACTGTAATGGCAGTAGATAATTTACCTTGCGAATTACCAAAAGATGCAAGTGAAGGTTTTGGAGAGATGTTTTTAAAACATGTTATTCCTGCGTTTTTTAATAATGATGCAGATGGTGTTTTAAAAAGAGCTAAAATTACCGAAAATGGTAAATTGACTAAAAGATTTAGTTATTTACAAAACTACGTAGACGGTAAAGAGTAATATCAAGTTAGGACTTTTTGGCCTTAATCTGTTACATTAATATAACCATTACAAAACTTAAAAGATGAAAAAACTAAAGTTTATAGTATCATTATTTGTTGTTTTATTAATTTTTTCTTGCGAAAAAGACAATAATATTCCGTTAAATCAACAACAAGTAGATGGTCAAGCTGGCAATCCTTTTTTAGAAAATTTTGGAGCATCTATGGATGCAAGATTTATAGGAAGGGTTATAAATGAAGAAGGAGACCCAATTATTGGAGCTAGTATTAACGTCGGCAATATGATGACTGTAACAGATGCAAACGGAGTATTTTCTGTGGAGTCTGCAACGGTTTATGAAAAATTCGCCTATATAAAAGCGTCTAAAGTTGGTTTTATTAATGGTTCTAGATCCTTAGTACCTACAAGTGGTGTCAACCAAGTAGACATTATGTTATTGGATGCCGATCCAAATGCTACAATTGGAGCAGGTCAACCTTTTAATATTGGCTTGCCAAACGGAACTTCTGTTAATTTTTCAGGTGATTTTGAAACTGAAAATGGTTTTGAGTATTTAGGAAATGTTCAGGTTGTTTTAAGACATTTAAATCCGGACAATGAGGCTATGGCTTTGCAAATGCCAGGAGCTTTAATAGCAGAAAATACGAGTGGTAATTTACAAGCTTTAGAAACTTATGGTATGATAGCTGTTAAGTTAATTGGAGAAAATGGTGAGGTTTTAAATATAGCAGAAGGTACCACTGCAGAATTATCTGTTCCTGTGCCAACTAATGCTACTAATCCTCCGGAAACAATACCATTATGGTATTTTGACGAAACATATGGATATTGGAAGGAAGAAGGTACAGCTGTTTTACAAGGTAATAAATACGTTGGAGAGGTATCCCATTTTAGTTTTTGGAACTGTGACATTGCTTTTGATACCGTTCAACTATGTATTACTGTAGTGGATGATAATAACAATCCTTTGCCTAATACCATTGTACAATTGCAACGCGAATCGGTATCTTGGACATCTGCAACTACAGGATACACTAATGTAAATGGTGAAGTTTGTGGTATTATTCCTGCTAACGAAACATTAACAGTAACCATTCCAGATTTTGGTTGTATTGATAATGATTATACTGAGAGTGTTGGACCGTTTGATATGGACACTAATCTGACCATAACAGTATCAGATAGCAATGCACAAACGACTAATGTAACTGGTGTTTTTAACGATTGTTCTGGCACTCCAGCTACAAATGGTTATGTCTTTTTAAATTATAATAATTCTGTTTCTATTATTCCAATAACCGACGGAACCTTAGATTTATCTATTGATTATTGTTTGACAGATACCGAGTATACCATGCAGTTTTTTGATATAACAAACAATCAATCTACAACTTTTGTAATAGGTAATTTTACAGTTCCTATAACAGATTTAGGTACGCTAATGTCTTGTACAACACTTTTGGATGCAGATGCAGATGGTGTGTTAGATTTTAATGAAGACTTAAATGCTAATGGCGATTATACTGATGATGATACAGATCAGGATGGTATACCTGATTATTTGGATACTGATGATGATGGTGATGGTGTTGATACTATTGATGAAGATTATGATAGTGATGGAGATCCAATGAATAACGATAGTGATGGTGACTCTATACCAGATTATTTAGATAATTTAGATGTCTTAATTTACGCAACAGAGGTTTCAGGAACAGGTTGTATCCCATCATTAATTTACGATTTTGATAGTATTGTTTCAGAGGTTTATTTTGAATTAATTAATAATACGTATACTTTTTACTTAACTGAGGCTGATGCATTATCTGATGTTAATCCATTGGCTAGTCCTTTTATTGATGATGGTACCACTCAAATTATTTATGTAAAAGCGGTTAATACAATAACAAATCAATTTGATATTGCAGAAGTATACTTGTATCAGGAATATTTGGACACAGATGGTGATGGATTAACAGATTGCGAAGAGTTATCAGGTATTGATAGTGACCTTTCTATCTGTAATCCAAACGGTAATATAACAGATCCTAATGCAGCAGATAGTGATGGAGATGGTTTTGATGATTGTATTGAAGCTGGTAATGGTACTGATCCAAATGATGTCACTAGTGTCCCAACTAGCCCAAGTATAATTGTAAATGATCAAACGGTAACAGAAGGAGATATTGTGGAATATGCTTTTACTTTATCTAGTCCAGCAATCGATGATATTATTATTAATTTTGAAATTGTTTCTGATATTGTAGATTTTGATGATTATGAAATTGAAGGTATTTATGGTAATAACAATATTAATTTTACCATTGAAGCAGGTAGCTCAAGTGGTGTATTTGCAATTGTAATTACAGATGATACAGAAGTTGAAGGGACTGAAGATTTTACTGTCATAGGAACATTATTAAGTGGATCTGCAAGTGCGATAGGAGAAGCGACGATTTCAATTATAGATAATGATTAAAATTAATTTTATATTTAATTAGTATAAAAAAAAAGCTTCCTAAAGGGAAGCTTTTTTGTTTGTAACATAATTTGTTTTTATGGCGTAATAACAGACACATAAAAACAATCCAAATACAATTGTAAATAGCCACGCTGTGTAATTTAAATTAGGGTTTAGCACTATAAATACTATTGTTTCTAATATAGTCCATGGTTTATTTAATACTTCCCAAGAATTAAATCTTAAAAAGCGACCTAAGTAAACTCCAAAACCAACTAATATAAATAACAACGGAATACTGAATGCAACAATATGTTTTTCGACGTAAGTCTTAAAAATAATTTCCATGGTCCAAACAGATTTAAAAAACAAAAGTAATCCGGTAATAGCAAACATGATGATAATTAACGTGTCTATCCAGAGTAAATGGTGACTACTATATTTTAGATGAAATAAGTCCGTAACTATATAAGGTGCGTTTGGTAAAAATAGTAACCATAGTATACTGTTAGTAATTAGAGTTGATGATTTTATGTGTTTAAGAGTTGCCAAATAACTACTTATTAAATAGGGTAGTCCTGCTAAAAATAAATTCCAAATTAAAAATAAATAGTAGTAATTATTAGTTAATTTAATTCTTATTAGTAATAGAGTTAAACTAAAAAAAGTTAGTAATATTATAGATAATATGGTTTGATATTCTGCCTGAATGATTCGTTTAATTGTTTTCATTAGTGATGTAATTTATATCTATAAAATAGATAGTGATAATGCCTAATGTATATGCAACTAAGTCTGCTATACTAAAGTGACTGCCAAGCACGATTGAGGCTATTTTGTTATGTTTTAAATGTAATGTTTCAAGTAGATTTGTAAGTTGGGCAAACTCAATACAAAAAGAGATGGCTAATGCCCAAATTGAAGCCTGAATACAATGTATTTTAAAAATGCTTTTTAGGCCACAATAGACTAATATAGAAGCTAGAAAATCGCCAACTGTAAATCGTATAAAACCATTTTTTAAGTAGTATGCAATTGCAATTTCTGTTAATAGTATAACTAGTGTTAGCGCTAAAAATTTAGTGTCAATTTTTACTGTCATTACAAGCTTATTTTTGGACCCAAAAACTTAGGTTGTGTATTAATAATAACATCTATAATTGCTTTGGTACGTGCTAAGTACTCTCTTGCTTTGGTGCGTAAATCATATCGCCTTTTTACATCTTTAGCGTTAAAGGCAATAACGTTTAAATTATAGTGTTGTGCTAAATATGTGGCACGTTGGTTATGAAATTTTTGTGAGATTATTGTAAAACTATCCAAACCAAATATTTTGTTGGCTCTAATAATAGAATCTAATGTTCTAAATCCAGCATAGTCTAATATTATCTTATCTTCAGGAATACCAAGATTGATAAGGTCTTGTTTAAATGTTGAAGGTTCGTCATAATAACTAGTACTGTTATCTCCACTAATTAAAATACGTTCAACTTTTTTATTTTTGTAAAGTAAATAAGCAGCTTCCAAGCGGTATTTGTAATATAAGTTTATAGTGTTATTACTTGTGTATTTGCTGGTGCCAAGTAATAAACCTACCTGGTTTTTAGGAATTGCGTTTACGTCATTATAAAGTTTGTCTTTAGCTTTATAATTAATGTAAAAGTGCGCCATAAAAATGGCGAGTACCATTATAGTTATGGCAATAATTATAAGTTTGATATAGGTTTTCATTTTAATTATTTAGATTAATAAATATAGAGCTTCTTAAAGTGCTAACTGAGGTGTTTAGTAATCCTTTATAATTTAGATTGTAAAAGACATTTGCATTTTTGCCTATGCGATACGATTTTATATAATACTTCCAATATTCTGGTAATATTATGGAGCCTATAGTAATCACGCCAAACAAGTATATGCTGCGTTTACCATTACCAAAGCAAAGGTACTGTAAGGCTATTTCGTCTTTCTCAGTGGTATTATAGCCAGTCATTACGTGGTAGGCGTCGTGACGTTCTACTTTTGGAATTAACTCAAACCCATTGTGTTGTAAAAACAGGCCTAAATGATAACCAAAGGTGTCTTTTGGAAATTGTAGTAATTGTTGTTTTTTTATATGCCAAGGTTTGTTTTTTTTGAAGTATTTGGTGTAAATATGTTGTGTTATTTTAAATAACCATGCGATTAATTGTTTACGTTGTGTTTTCATATTTTCAAAGTGCTTTGTTTTTCAAAGTAAATAGATAAAAAAATAGATAAAAAAATAGATTACTGTTTTTTGATTAATTTTTCAAGTGCATTGATGTGTTTTTTAAATTCGGCTTGACCTAACTTAGTAACACTATAGCGAGTGTTTGGTTTACGATCTATAAATTGTTTTTCTACAGTGATATAATCTGCTTTTTCTAATGCTTTAGTGTGACTTGCTAAATTACCATCTGTCGCATCTAATAACGCTTTTAGGGTTTTAAAATCTGCGTACTCATTTACCATTAAAACAGACATAATTCCTAGCCTAATCCTATGGTCAAATACTTTATTTATGTTGGTTATTATACTCATTTTATATTATGCGAAAATAGGAATCTTTGCTAATTAATCTGTTATCATAAACTTTTTAACTTTTGCTACCACATTGTTTTTAAAAGTGATTTGTAAACTATGAAATTGAACACCTAAGCCTGCACTAGATATTCCTAAATCATAAACCCACTGATTATCACTAGTACTATTAGAAGGATTTCCTAGAAGCGTAACAACTTCGGACTTGTTTTTTAGTTTTAAAATTTGATTATTAATTATGTCATCTCTCATTTTATATCTTGATGTTGTTTCTGTACGCCATTTTTGTTCATTAAATGTAGACTCTGGTATATACTCTATATAACTTATCAATAATAATATTAAACCATAATACGCTAAAGGAGTAATAATGATACTTATAACTATAGCTGTGATTTTGGTTTTTTATTGTACTTTTTTACAACCCATAAAGTCGTATAAAATATTATTATTGCTATGATTGTTAATATAATCGGAACTTCAATACTCATTTTTTATCGTATTTAAAATGCATATAAGTACCATAGATAATGTGCATAAAGCCAAAACCAATAACCCAAATCCAAAAGCCATAACCAGGATAAAGTGTTGCTATAAGTCCCAAAATAATTTCGGTATAGCCCAAATATTTTATGTTTCCAATACTATATTTAGAGGCATTTATTAATGCCAAACCATAAAATATTAGCATTAAACCACCTGTTTGACCATAGCGACCTTGGCTAAGTATTATTAAAATATATAAACCACCAACGACTAACGGAATTAGAAAATTAAATATTAATCGTCTTGATGAGGTGTCCCAAATTTTTTCGCCATTTGCTTTTGCTTTTTTTGTAGTTAAATAAATACCAGTAACAATACTTAAAAAAGCAACCATAAGTAGTATAAATAATATGGTTTTAAAAACCCATCCATCCAATAATAATGTACCATAACTATAAGTGGTTACGTAATAATAGGTCATTGCAGCTCCTACAAGTGCATAGATACCAGCTAAAATTCCAGATAAACCACTTAGCGAAATAAATCTAGAAGACTTATTCATAAGGTTTTTAATCTCGCTGATATCTTTTAAATAATCTTTGTCGTTCATAATTAAAGTACTTTGAATTACAAAGTAAGTTTAATTAATTAGAATATAAAAGTTAAAGGTTTATTAATTTTCATTTTAACATTTGCCCAATGCATGGTTTATTTTTCATAAATTTATAATCTAACCAATTTAAATCAAATAAATCATGGCATTAACAGGATTACTATTAGACATTGCTAACATTTCTGGAGGCTTATTATTAGGATTAGCTACTTTAGATAAATGGGATGGTGAAGCTAATTTTTTTAATAAAATTGCAGGTGTTTTAGCACCTTTTCAAACCGTTATTGGTGGCGCACTTATTGTGTTGCCTATTTTAATTATACTAGGAGGAGGGTTTGGTATTTTTAGTGTTGTAAGTATTATTGGAGGTATATTATTGTTAACTCACGTATTTGGAAAAGTACCTGCTTTAGAAGAGACATTAAGAAAAATATCAGACAAGTTAATGCCTTTTAAAGCTATTATAGGTGTAGCATTATTAGCTATTGGTGTGCTTAGCTTACTACATATATTATAGAAAAAAGTGAATCCTGCAGCGCATTATATTTTAAAACAACCAGAACCCTATCGTTCTATATTATTGCATTTGCAGGTTATTATTGAGCATACAATACATAACTTTGAATTAAAGTACAAATGGAGCATTCCGTTTTATTACGTAAACGGAATGCCATTTTGTTATTTAAATGCCAGTCATAAAAAACAATTTGTTGATTTGGTTTTTGTTAAAGGCAATCAATTAACTGTTTTTAAGACACATCATGTTATTGAAAACAGGAAAAAAATGATATCATTAAGATATAAGTCTTTGGACAAAATAGATGATACCGTAATTAATGCTGTATTGCAAGAAGCTTTAACGTTGCAATAGACTATAGTCTAAAGCGTCCGCCAATTGAAAAAACACGTTGTAAAAACCAAAAATGTTGCGACGCACTCTCATTAGCATTACTTGTTGTTCTAATATCTGGCATATTAATAAAGCCACCTCTTAAATCTGTTTGAATAAAAAAGTATTTAAAAAAGGTAAGGTTTAAACCTACAGTTGCAGAAAATCCATATCCAGATAAATGAAACTCGTCATAAGTATCTTTACCTAATAATGTCGTATTAGATTTAGGGTATAACACTCCAGCACCAAGACCTTCAGTAATATTTAATTGAAATTTATCAGTGTTATTAATTTTAAAGATAGAAGAAATATCATCAAATCTATTTAACTCTAAATACACGTAGTTTAACCCATTGGTATGTTCAAATTTTAAAAAGTCTTCTGAAACAACATACTCACTTCCATCAAATTCTTGGTTAAATACGCTACCTTCTTCATCTGCAGGAAGGTTAACATAACCTGTAACATTCTGGCTACGATTTCTGTTCATTACATATTTCATATGATCTACACCAAGTGAAATATTGTATTTGTCAGAAATAAAATAACCAGCTTTAAAATTAGTTTGTGGTATGGTCATTCTCGTTGGATTAATATAATCTATATGCCAACCTTTAGGTTTATCTTCGGCAGTAGCGTTGTCAATAGTGAAGTCGTAACCATCACCTTTAAACCTAATGTCAGATTCAGAAAATGTTTCTCTGTTTCCTCCCCAACTGATATAAAATTTTCCTTTATTGTTGGCAGTGTATTTTTGTAAGTCAGTATTATCCTGAGCAAATGTCAGTGTTGACAATAGGGTAAGACTTACTAAGGCTATTGACCTTAGTAATATTTGTTTCATTTGTTATTATGTTTAAGGGATGTTATAGGCTATTTATAGTCTTTCTAATAGCAGTTAAGTTAGTTAATAAAGCTTCTAGATTATCTAAGTGAAGCATGTTAGCACCATCACTTTTAGCATTTGCAGGATCAAAATGAGTTTCAATAAATAAACCATCTACATTATTTACAATTCCAGCACGAGCAATAGTTTCAATCATATCAGGTCTTCCACCTGTTACACCAGCACTTTGATTTGGTTGCTGTAAAGAGTGTGTGACATCTAAAACAGTTGGTGCATATTGGCGCATTGTTGGTATACCTCTAAAATCTACAATCATATCTTGGTAACCAAACATAGTTCCACGATCTGTAATCCAAGCTTTGTCGCTTCCAGCATCTTTTACTTTTTGTACAGCATGCTTCATTGCTTCAGGACTCATAAATTGTCCCTTTTTAAGGTTAACAACCTTACCTGTTTTAGCAGCAGCAACGACAAGATCTGTTTGACGTACCAAAAATGCAGGAATCTGTAAAACATCTACATATTGTGCAGCCTTTGCAGCATCACTAACTTCGTGAATATCTGTAACCGTTGGAATGTCAAATTTTTCAGACACTTTAGCTAAAATCTCTAAAGCTTTTTCGTCACCAATACCTGTAAAACTGTCAATCCTACTTCTATTAGCTTTTTTAAAACTACCTTTAAATACGTAAGGTATTTCTAACTTATTAGTAATAGTAACAACTTTTTCGGCTATTCTGTAAGCCATTTCTTCGCCTTCAATAGCACAAGGACCACAAAGTAAAAAAAAGTTATTGCTAGCTGTATGTTTAATTTTAGGGATATCTTGAAGTGTCATATTTGTAATAATTTATCCTGCAAAGATAAGTTAATTTTCAGAAGATAATAGACTTGTATTAGGTCTTAACATTTGTTTGATTTTACTATTTGTATGATTGCGGTAATACATGGCTAGGCTAATAAAAATCAATACACTTAAAATAACCGTATAAATAATAGATGTTAGGTTAGGTTCTATTTGTAAAACACTTAAATATGGCGAAAATATATACTTACAAATAATACTAAGGGTAAGTGCTATAATAATTGAAACTGCTAAAATCTTAAAGGCAATAGCATGATATACTTTTGCTATTTGTACTTTAGAATATCCTAAAAAATGAAGTTGTGTTATGGTTTGCTTATTTTTTAGAATAAGTAAATTAATGTTGGTAATAACAAGGTATATGGATAAAACGGTTATTAGTAAGCCAATACCTAAAACAATGCTTAATATTAATTTTAAGACATAGCTAAGTTTTGAATTTTGAACATCGTTGGATAAGTAATTGTATTTTTTTGAAGCTAAAAATTCCAATAATTTAGGGTCAGATGGATTAATAACATCAAGTATAATACGGGATATTTTATTTGCCTTTAAAGGACTTAATTTTTTATTGGTATAGTTTAAAAAGGATTCTGGAACTAAAATAGAATTTATTTTTTCTGAAGCATCTAAAATATACGCACGATAATTTTCTGTTTTATGTGTTCCGGATAACGTCAAGTCTATAGGGACTTGTCTAATTATTTTCTCGTTAACTTGTGGTAATCCAGAGCTAGTTGCATATCCAAAATTATATAAATTAATATAGTTTTTAGGAATAATAATTGGCACTTCTTTATCTCCTGGTTGCCATTTCCAATCTTCATTGGTAATGTCAATAAACTCATCTGATACAGCCTCTAAAAACATTTCGGTTGATATTCCTGCATGATTAGGAAACGTAACACTTGCCAAAACACGATAAGTACCATGTGTAAAACCACCTGTTTTATTAATAAAAGGTTGTGAGTTTAACTCAGTAATTTCATCAGATGTAAAAGCATTATCACGTCCTAAGTCCTTATATATTATTAAATTTTGGTTACCTAATAAGTCGTTTTTAGAATTAAAGATGGATTGTGTGTCAACTAATAATTGAACTACAATTAATAAAATACCTAATCCTAAACTAGAGCTTAGCGCAAAAAATAATAGCTGTGATTTATGGACCTGTTTTTTTAAAAGTTGATTAATCATAATAATATTGTTTTAGTGTAGTCAATATTATATGTGTCTCCTAAACTAGCAATTATTAGGGTTGCTTGGTTAGCAGCAACTTCTTTATTTACAAGCGTGATGGCATTTGTAATTTGAGTCTTATCAATATGGCTAAAGGGTTCGTCAAGTAGTAATAATTTAAAAGGTTGACATAATGCTCTGATAATAGCAATACGTTGTTGTTGACCGTAAGACAGGGTTTCAGCTTTTTTATGTGCTAATTGGTCGACCTCTAATTGTGACATCATCTCCAAGATTTCAGTCTCAGTTTTATGATTTGTAAGGGTGTTTTTTAACTGAATATTTTCTAAAGCAGTCAGTTCTGGAAACAATTTTAATCCCTGAAATACTATAGCGATTTGTTGCTTTCTAATAGTTGTCCAATCAGTATCTGTGAATGACGAAATTGAGGTGTCGTTAAATAAAATAGAGCCAGAGTATCTATTATTTAAACCGTACATAAAATTAAATAACGAGCTTTTTCCGCTTCCTGACACAGCTTTAACTAAGTATTTAGAATTAGGTTGAAACTCAAAATTTTTACTCCAGACTTCTGACGAAGCTGGAGTAAAATAATCTGGTACTATGGATTGTATATTGACTTGCACTTAGTCTAGTTTGATTCTGTAGATTCGATAACGGTTTCTTCAATTTCTATTTCATCCTCATCCTCATCTTTATTACTGTTTTCATATATAGTACTCATAGTTTTTGCTACTTCGTCACCATATAAAATGGTCTGTATTAATGAGTTTTTGTTTCCTTTAGTATAAGTAAAAGATTCGCCTCCATCTGTGTCAATAAAATAATGGTTTTCGCCATAATATTTTGTATAAATCTCACTGCTTTTTTCTGAAATTTCATCCATAGCTGTATCGTTTCCATATCTATTATAACTACTATAAGGATTGTAAATATTGCCTAAACTTTTTGTAAAGTCATTGCTAAGTTGTGCAATGTTTCCTTTTGTGTAAAGGTAAACGCTGTGTGATAATTTATCTTTATGTTTAAAGTCGCTTAAATTGTTGGCAAGTTTTCCGTTACTACTTATTTCATCAGCTTTACTTTGGTCGTTTGTAAAAAAGATATAATCTTCTGTAATAACCATAAAAGTACTACCGTCTATTTTAAAATAATTGGAGTTTAAGGTTTCTATTTGTGCACCTTTATTTTTTACAATATTAAAAAATTGGTTAAATTTATCTTTGTCTTTTATGGCAATTGTACCATACATATTTGGTGTTTTTTTATCTATAATTGTATAGGTTTCTTCGTCAGTAAAATAATTGTAATCGTATAGCGTGTCTTTTACTGTTTTACCCTCAGTCATAGCAAACATTAGCGAGCCATCAAATATTTTAGAAAAAGATGTAACGTCCATACCTAGTTCTTTTTCTGTTTCACTGTTGGATTTTTTTATGTTTTTTCTTAACTCTTCTCTAGCTTGGATAGGTAAAGTTTTGTTGTCTTGTAGACTTAAAATATGCTCGTATAAGTTTTCAGGATCAATAGATAATTTTGCAAATAACAATGGGTTATCAGGTAATGCATTAAGCATAGACTTATCGTAGGACGTAGACATCCATTTTTTATAACCAATTAATGATTTAAAATCATCATTTAATTTTAAATTGGTTTTAGTGTATATGTGGTCTTGCTCAAAGCTACCATAATAAGATAGGTTGTTGTTTTCTAGATTAACATCTAAACCAGCAAAAGTATTTAATATTCCATCAAAAGCATCACCTAATGGTGTTGAGGTAATATGTAGTCCCATGTCTTGTTTAGTGTCAAAAAAGGCATCAAAATAGTTGGTTGCTAATATGCAATCTTCTCTTTTTAATGTGGTAAGGTCTTTTAATTCTGCAGCAGCATAATTATTTGCACCAATAATTAAAGCGGTTTTACCATTCCATCCAATTGCAATTTCTTTATTTGCGTAAATAGTAAATTCTTGATCTTTACCAACATTAGTTTCTTTTTCTAAATTAGGAACTTCATCAATCATTGGTTGTATAAAGGCTTCAAAAGACGCTGCATCCTTAATAGGTAATATTAATCCACCAACACCAGATAGTCTTTTAAACGTACCAAAGCCTAAAATATATTCTTTTCTAAAGGTTTTATCTAAATTATCTTTTGATAGTAACTCTTGCACAAAACGCTTAATCTCTTTGGGTGCTTTATCTTCAATAAGCGTATTAATGTTTAATTGATTAAAGTCTAAATCTTTACTTTTTTCTGACAGCGATTTTATATTAACATACATAACACCAATAGCGTCTTTTGGTACAAAGTATGATTCTTCAATTTTTTTACTACAACTAGCAAATAATAATACGATAAGTAATACAGAGATGATTTTTTTCATGATGTGGTGATAATGGTTTTTAAGTCGTTGATTAATAAGAATACAAAACTAATGATATATTGTTTTTGAAGAAATTTATTGGTTTAAATTACAAATGTTTTCTTTAAATAGGCCTAACTATCTGTGTCTGTTAAGTTCAAAAAGTTACAATTTTTTAAAATGAATTTGTCAAATATAAATTAAAACGCTTTTTTATATAAAAAATGAGTACCTTTGCACGCTTAAAATAAGGCACAATTATGGCTAATATTAAAAACATTGCAATTATTGCACACGTTGACCACGGAAAAACGACGTTGGTTGATAAAATCATGTACCATTGTCAACTGTTTCGTGAAAACGAAAACACAGGAGACTTAATTTTAGATAATAACGATTTAGAACGTGAACGTGGAATTACGATTACATCTAAAAACGTATCAGTTATTTATAAGGATACTAAAATTAACATTATTGATACACCTGGTCACGCCGATTTTGGAGGAGAAGTAGAGCGTGTATTAAACATGGCAGATGGTGTTGTGTTATTAGTTGATGCTTTTGAAGGTCCTATGCCTCAAACGCGTTTTGTATTACAAAAAGCGATTGACTTAGGGTTAAAGCCTTGTGTGGTTGTAAACAAAGTTGATAAAGAAAACTGTACTCCAGATGAAGTACATGAAAAAGTTTTTGATTTAATGTTCGAGTTAGGAGCAGAAGAGTGGCAATTGGATTTTCCAACAGTTTACGGTTCGGCTAAAAATAACTGGATGAGTGATGATTGGAGAAAAGAAACAACTAACGTTGAGCCTTTATTAGACATGGTTGTGGAGCATGTGCCTACACCAGTTTTTCCAGAAGGAACGACACAAATGTTAATTACATCTTTAGATTTTTCTTCATTTACAGGTCGTATCGCGATTGGTAGATTACAAAGAGGAGAATTAAAAGAAGGTCAACAAATATCTTTAGTTAAAAGAGATGGTTCTACAACTAAAAGTAGAGTAAAAGAACTTTTTATATTTGAAGGTTTAGGACGTAAACGTGTTGATAGCGTACAAACAGGAGATATTTGTGCTGTTGTTGGTATTGAAGGTTTTGAAATTGGAGATACTATTGCAGATATCGAAAATCCAGAAGGTTTAAAATCAATTGCTATTGATGAGCCTACAATGAGTATGTTATTTACAATTAACGATTCGCCATTTTTTGGTAAAGACGGTAAATACGTAACATCTAGACACATTAAAGATCGTTTAGAAAAAGAATTAGAAAAAAACTTAGCACTTAGATTAGGTGAAACTGGTAGTGCAGATAAATTTATGGTTTTTGGACGTGGTGTATTACACTTATCGGTTTTAATTGAAACTATGCGTCGTGAAGGTTATGAATTACAAATTGGACAACCACAAGTTATCATTAAAGAAATTGATGGTGTTAAATGTGAGCCAGTTGAAGAGTTAACTATTGACCTTCCTGAAAGTGTATCAGGTAAAGCTGTAGAGTTTGTAACTTTACGTAAAGGTGAATTGTTAAGTATGGAAACAAAAGGAGATCGTATGATTTGCGAATTCTTAATTCCTTCTCGTGGTATTATTGGTTTACGTAACCAATTATTAACTGCAACTGCAGGTGAAGCTATTATGGCACACCGTTTTAAAGAATACCAACCATTAAGAGGTGCTATTCCTGGACGTATTTCAGGATCTTTAATCTCTATGGAAAATGGTAAAGCAATACCTTATTCTATAGATAAATTACAAGATAGAGGTAAGTTTTTTGTTGAGCCAGGAGAAGATATTTACGAAGGTCAAGTAATTGGTGAGAACTCTCGTCAAGATGATATGGCTGTAAACATTACTAAGGCTAAAAAGCAAAGTAACGTACGTAGTTCTGGAGCAGATGATAAAGCTAAGATTGTACCAGCTATCAAATTCTCGTTAGAAGAAGCTTTAGAATATATCCAAAAAGATGAGTATGTAGAGGTTACACCAAACCATATTCGTTTACGTAAGATCTATTTAACAGAAAATGATCGTAAGAGAAATAAGATTGCTTAATATTAGATTAGTTGTAAATACAACGGTCTAAATTATATAATATTAAAAGAGGTTTCTAGTTTAGAAACCTCTTTTTTTTGTTTACTACTAAACCTGTCTTTATGCTTTAAGATAGATCTAAAATTGGTTAATCAAAGCACTTTCAGTTTCATACTTTTAAATTTAGGTTTACTGCAGTACATACTGTGTCTACCCTTATATTTATTCAGCAATTGGCTATAACTTATTTTTATAGTAAATTCTTCAATAAAAATTAGTACTTTCATTGCTTAAATAAAAGTGCGCTATTTTTTCTTTAACCATATATTCCGCTAAACATAAAAAGCTTTGGAACAGTTTTATTACTGAATCCAATAATGGAACATTTTTATTAAATCGAAATTTTATGGAATACCATAAAGATCGATTTGATGATTTTTCCGTGCTTATTTTTAAAGGTGAAAAACTAATTGCGGTTTTACCAGCAAATAAGGTTGGTGACACACTACATTCTCATCAAGGATTAACGTATGGTGGAATGGTAACACATAAGGCTCTAAAATTTAATGAAGTCTTAGAGGTCTTTAAATTGCTTTTACAGTTTTTAGAAGATCATAATATATTGTATTTAAATATCAAGAGTTTACCTTCAATTTATGCTTCAGGACCAGACAGTCAGTTAGCCTATTTAATGTTTTTACTAAATGCTAGTGTAGTAAGGCGTGATGCATTATCTGTAATTGATTATAACTTTATGCCAGAATCTATTTCTAGTAACAGAAAAAGAGGCTTTAAAAAAGGACAATCCCATAATTTAGTAGTAAAGGAGGAAAGCAGTTTAGAAAATTTTTGGACTGCTATTTTAATTCCTAATCTAAAAGCACAACATAATGTCAAACCAGTGCATACCTTAGAAGAAATGACATTGCTGCAATCCCATTTTCCAAATAATATACGACAGTTTAATGTATATAAAGGCGATACCATTGTAGCTGGAACAACTATTTTTGAAACTAAAAATGTCGCACATGCCCAGTACATTTCGGCTAATAGTGATAAGCAAGAACTTGGTAGTTTAGATGTATTGTTTCAATATTTAATACATACCGTTTTTAAGGATAAATTATTTTTTGATTTTGGTACATCAAATGTAAATAATGGACTAAATATTAACAAAGGACTATTGTATTGGAAAGAAAGTTTTGGAGCAAGAATGATTGTGCAAGACTTTTACAGCGTTAGTACAAAAAATCACGAATTATTAAATTCAGTGTTTATATGATCAAATTTTTAGACCTACCAAAAATAAATGCAAGATTTGAGACCCAATTTAAAAACCAATTTGATTCGTTTTTAAGTACAGGTCAATACATATTAGGCGATGGTGTTAATACCTTTGAAACTAACTATGCAGCCTTTTGCGGAACTAGACATTGTATTGGTGTTAGTAACGGTTTTGACGCCTTAGTATTAATTTTTAAAGGATATATGGAACTTGGTATATTAAATAAAGGAGACCAAGTTATTGTGCCTGCTAATACATTTATTGCTTCCATTTTGGCTTTGTTAGAAGTTGGGTTGGAACCAATATTGGTGGAGCCTAATCCAATGACCTTTAATATTGAAGCTAAAGACATACAAAAAAGTTTATCCCATAAAACTAAAGCTATTTTAGTAGTGCATTTATATGGTCAGCTTAGTGATATGGAAGCTATAAATAGTTTAGCAAATCAAAAACAATTATTAGTTATTGAGGATGCAGCACAAGCACATGGAGCTTTACATAAAAGTTTAAATACAAAATCAGGAAATTTAGGAGATGCTGCAGCGTTTAGTTTTTATCCAAGTAAAAACTTAGGGGCTTTAGGTGATGCAGGTGCAATTACCACCAATAATAGCCAATTAGCTAACATGATTTTTAAATTAAGAAATTATGGTACTAGTACTAAATATGAAAATGAAGTACTTGGTGTTAATAACAGAATGGACGAAATACAAGCTTTGTTTTTGGATATAAAGCTTAAAGCGTTAGAAAATGATAACAGCCATAGGCAATCAATAGCTAAACAATATATATCCAAAATCAACAATACTAAAATAAAACTGCCTTTTTATGATGGTACTAAAAATCATGTATTTCATTTATTTGTGATTTTAGTGGATAATAGACAGCAGTTTTTAGACTATTTAAAAGTAAATAATATAGAAGCAGCAGTACATTATCCTATTCCGCCACATAAACAAGTTGCGCTTCAACGATTTAACCATTTAAAATTTCCAATAACAGAAAAAATTCACGAAACTTGTGTAAGCTTACCTATTAGTCCAATAATGACTAGTTTAGAGGTAGATACAGTGATTGAAAAATTGAATAATTACTAATTGAAAAAAGTTCTAGACTACATAAATAATAATGTCCTAGTTAAGGTAGCTTCCCTTAATTCTGTATCTGTAATTGTAAAAATTATAGCTGGATTTTTAACATCCAAATTTATAGCATTATTTGTGGGTTCAGAGGGTATGGCATTGGTTGGTAACCTACGTAACTTTGTAGGATCTGTGCAATCCTTATCCATTTTAGGACTTTACAAAGGTGTTGTAAAGTATATCGCTCAGTTTAAAGATAATGCTTTTCAATTAAGTAAAACAATTTCTACTGTATTTTACATGGGATTTTGTTCTACATTATTAATGTCTATTCTAGTTTATTTTAAAGCAGAATTTATTAATGATTTAATTTTTAAAGACTACAACAATTACGCGTACGTTATTAGGATATTTTCTATGGCACTTCCGTTTTACGCGTTAAATATGTTTGCTTTTTCCATAATGAATGGCTTTGCAAAATACAAATACTTGATTGTATTTAATATTTTTGGTCAAATTTTAGGTGCTGTTATTACCATTTTACTGATTTGGCAAGAAAAAATTGATGGTGCATTAATCGCAGTTGTGATAGCAGAGTCCATTATTTTTTTAATAACACTTGTAGGTATTGCAAACCGAAAAAACTTTATTCCATTAATTAAAGCCAGTAATTTTAGTTTAAACTTTGCTAAAAAGCTTGGGTCATACTCAGGAATGGCGTTGTTTTCTGCAATTATTTTACCCTTAGTTGCAATATTAATTAGAAGTTATATTATTGATAATATAGGTTTAGAACAAGCTGGTTTTTGGGAAGCAATGAATAGGATTTCTAAATATTACTTACTATTTGTAAGTACATTATTAACCATGTATATTTTACCTAGATTCTCTGAAATTGACAATATAAAGGATTTTAGAAAAGAGGTGTTTAGTTTTTATAAAACAATAATACCAATATTTGCTTTAGGTTTAATCGTAGTCTATTTTTTAAGAGGTTTTATTGTTAGTTTAGTTTTTACTGAAGAGTTTAGACCAGTTGAAGACTTGTTTTTATGGCAATTATTAGGCGATTTTATCAAAGTACTTTCAATTGTTATAGCTTACCAATTTTTAGCGAAACGTATGTTTTGGCATTATATAATTACCGAAGCTTTTTCAGTTACAACATTGTACTTTACTAGCAAGTATTTTATAGACGAGTTTGGTTTAGTTGGAGCAAATATGGCACACTTTGCAACTTATGTTATGTACTACGCTATTATCTTACTAATTTTCTATTCGTCATTATTTGGTGTAATTCCGGATAAATTAGAAGAGGATTAACTAGTTTTTATTCCAAGTATCTAAATAACGTTGTGCTATTGTAATGTAATCATGATGTTGCTTTACAAATGTGCTGGCATGACTTCCTATACTTTGTATTTGATTTGGATTATTAATTAACCATTCAAGTTTTTCAACTAAATAATCAGCATTAGGTAAGGCGTTAATAGCGACACTATTTTCTTTTAAGTTATAATATTGTAACCATTCTTTTTCAGCTCCTGTAAATAGCACTTTACCTTTATACATGGCTTCTAATGCATTGTATCCTTGGTCATATGAATAGACTTGATCTAATATTATATGTGCTTGATCGTAACTTTGTATGTACTTAGTATAGGGTAGGTCAATGGTGCTAGATATGCTAACTTTTTCCGAATATTTATTAGCAATAATTTGCAACGCTTCAGAAAAATAATTGGCACCTTTTTTTAAACTTGATGTCGAGTTAATACCATGGAAAATATGAATTTTACCATCTGTTTTTAATGGTTTAAATTCTAATAAATCTGTGTTAATTGGATTTGGGATTAATCCTAAATATTTAGAATGGTTTATATAAGCTCTGTGGTAATCCATATCAGAACAGATTACACCATTAATGTTTTTGTTTATAAACTCATGTAAGTTTTTATAAGCTTTTGTTGTGTATTTTAACGAAAAATTAAATGTGTTTTTTAAGGCAGTATTGTTTAAATAAGGTGTTAAAACAGAATAGCCATTTGCTGGATTTAAAAAATAATTTATGGTTACATAATCTTCTCCACAAGCCAATAAATAGATAGACTTATTTTGCTTAAAAAGCTGTGAGTATAATTTTATAGACTGTTTTGGTGTTACGCCAAGTGCATCTTCATTTATTAATTGGACAACATCAAAATTTTTAAATTGTGGTAATAATTTTTTAAACTGCTGGTAGTATTCATTCTGAATTAAATTAACACCAAAAAGTCTAATTAATCCAGAGTTTAATAATCTTAAAAAGCGATTATTTTTAATTTTTGAAGTTAACAGATAATCAGATTCAAATTGTTTTAAGCCATCACCAGAACTAACTAAAGTCACCTGATGTCCTAAAGCAATCAAACCTTCTTTTAAAGAATTGTGTAGTCTGCTATATTCGCCAATTAATAATATCTTCATTTATATTTTATACATTTGTTTTCAAAGATAGAAGTTAATGGGCAATGCCAAAAAGAAAGATGTAAAATTAGAGTTGTTAGTAGCAACTATGTTTCAGACATCTATGGATTTTCTATCAAATATGTTTCCAAATAGTTCTTTTAAAAACTATAACATCCTGATAATTAATCAAACAGATCAATCTCACATTTTGGAGTCGACTGTGGATAATATTAGAGTGATAAATAGTTTTGAAAAAGGTTTGGCTAAAAGCCGAAACATGGCAATAAAAAATACGATTGGTCAGTTATGTTTAATTGTAGACGATGATGTTAAATTTAAACCAGATTTTGATAAAATTATTTTAGAAGCATATAATAGTAATCCTAATGCAGCTATTATAACTTTTAAAATGGAAGATTTTGAAGGTAATTTATTTAAAAATTATCCTCAAGTTAAGTGTCATGATTTAGAGTCCATTAAAGAAGTTAATTCTGTAGTGATTACGTTTAACACTAAATTAATAAAGCAAAACAGCCTACTTTTTAATGTCAATTTTGGATTAGGGTCCACTTTTGAAACCGCAGACGAATATATTTTTATGCGAGAGGCTTTAAAATTAAAAATGCAGACTATATTTGAGCCCAAGGTAATATTGTCGCATCCGTTTTTTAGTTCAGGCAAAGACTCTGGAAATGACAAATTAGTATATGCCAGAAGTGCCTTATATTACAAATATTCTGGTGTATTGGGATACTTAAAACTATGTAAATATTTATACATTGTACATAAGCAAGGTGCAATAAAAACAAATCAAATTATTAAAAAATTTAAAGTAGGTTTAAAAGGAATTTCAACTTATAAAAATCTAGTTAAATTAGGAATTGAAAAGTCTTAAAATGAAATTAAAATCAACGACTGTAAACGCAGTATCTATTATAGAAATACCTAAAATCACTGATGAAGAAGGACGTGGTAATTTGTCAGTTATAGAAAAAGATTGCGTTCCATTTGATATCAAACGCGTGTATTATTTATACGATGTACCTAGTGATGCTTATAGAGGAGGTCATGCTCATAAAGCTTTATTTCAGTTTTTGATACCCTTAAGTGGTAGTTTTGATGTGATTTTAAAAGATGGTAAAAACACTAAAACAGTCAGTTTAAATAAGCCTAATAAAGGGTTGATGATTGTACCAGGTATTTGGAGAGAACTTGAAAATTTTTCTTCAGGAGCAGTATGTTTAGTCTTAGCATCAGAGGTTTACAATGAAGAGGATTATGTTAGAGATTATAGCGAATTTGAATTACTTAAAAGCTGATAAGTAAATGTTATTTTTTATTAAAAAACTATGAAGCTTTTTTAATCCAATTAAAATAGAGGAAGGACAATTTACAAGGACTTTTTGTTTATAGTTTAAATTTTTAAAATCGATGTCTTGCTTTACTTTTTTAGCGTCAATTGGTTGGTCTAATAATTTATAACGAATGACTAATGCATATCTATTTATGTCTAAATACTTTTTTAATGAAGCGTTGTTTTGTGCTTCATTCTTATAATTATTAATTAGTAAATATCTGTCCTCATTATAATCACTATTTGATAAACTAGATTGATCAAAGAAGTTATATAGCATCGTTATTTTTGGGTTAAAAGCGATTTTGCCAATTAAACCAAATTTAATCCACAAATCAATATCCTGACCTGTTCTTAATTTAGTATTATATCCATTAACTTTTAAAAAGTCCTGTTTCTTAAAAGCAACGGAAGATGAAGTAGGAATAAAATTAATAATGTTAGCTTTAAAAAAGTCGTTAATTATCAAGCAACTATTGTCATATTCAAAATTAAATTTAGATTTAGTTATAAATCCATCATGACGCTTAATATTATAATTGGTACAAAATAGTACAGCTTCAGGACAAGTGTCTATGCATTTTTTTAGTTGTAATAGATGGTTTTTATCCCAAATATCGTCAGCGTCTAATGTGGCTATATAGCTTCCGTTTGAGGCTGCAATAGCAGTGTTTCTTGCTATGGATGCGCCTTGATTTTCTTGTTGGATGACTGTTATTTTGTCATTATTTAGACTCTTAACTATTGCTAAGCTTTGATCGGTACTGCCATCATCGACTATTACAATATCAAAATTTTGAAAACTTTGTTGTAAAACAGATGTAATAGTTTTTAAAACATATTTTTCCTTGTTATAAAGCGGTATAATTACAGAAAAAAAAGACATTATAATTATTAAATTTTGGTTATTTGGTTTGTTATGGACCTACAGTTTTAATATGCTGTAGCAGTTTTTCAAATCTAAGCATTAATATAGATTTATAAATAGACAAGTTGATAATTTTCAAAGTGATATATTTACAAATGATATTATTATTTAATTAATGAATTCTTTTTTTAAAAACGCATTACTTTTTACCATTCCATTACTCTTAGTTTTTATTGCTATAGAATGTTTTTATAGGTATGTTCCAAATAATTATTCATACAAAAACAAGCAAATACAAACGCAATATGGTAATATAGAAACACTAGTTTTTGGGGATTCTCATGCTTTTTATGGAATAGATCCTAAAGGTTTTGACAGACCAACCTTTAATATTTCTAATGTTAGCCAATCTATATATTTTGATAAGTTATTGTTTGAAAAACATGTGGATAGTTTTCCTAAACTAAAAAACATTATTTTAACTGTTGCTTATACAACGCTAAGTGAGGTAGATGATAAGTTAGACTTAAAATGGCGAAAGTATTTTTATAAAAACCACATGGGATTAACCATTCCTTTGATCTCTAAATATGATTTAAAACAACATAGTCTTGCATTAGTACACAAACTATCCAAAACTATTAAATATGTCAGAGATTATTTTAAAAACGGTACTTTAGTAACTAGTGATACTCATGGATTTATTACAACTAATTTAGTTGAAAATAGTACTAAAGATTTAGATGGTTTTGCCAAACGGGTTACTATAAACCATGAAGATGGATTGTTAGATTTTACTCAAAACACCAAAAGGATCCAAGAAATTATCAAGCAATGTCAGTCTAGAGATATTAACGTGTATTTAGTAAGTTTACCAGTTAATTATAGATATGTAAATTTAGTAAATTCTAAAAAAGTAGCTAAAATTTACGATACAGCAGATGCTTTAGCATTAGGTAATAGTAATACAACGTATATCAACTTGTTTGAAGATAACCGATTTGATGATTCAGATTTTTTTGATGCTAATCACCTTAATGTTAAAGGTGCTAAAAAATGTACAGTAATTTTAAACCAAATTATACAGTAGTCTTACGCTGTACCACTTCAAAAATTCTGTTATCGTCACATTTTAATGTTTTACTTGGGTATTTTAAAAGTAAAGCATAATCATGAGTAGCCATTAAGATTGTGTTACCATTTTTATTAATGTCTTGTAATACTTCCATGACCTCAATACTAGTTTGTGGGTCAAGATTACCAGTAGGCTCATCTGCTAAAATTAATTCAGGATCATTTAGCAACGCACGTGCAATTGCAATACGTTGTTGCTCTCCTCCAGACAATTCATGCGGAAATTTAAAACCTTTAGTTTTCATGTCAACTTTGTCTAAAACAGAAGCGACACGCTCATTCATTTTAGTTTTATCCTTCCAACCTGTTGCTTTTAGTACAAATAGTAAATTGTCATTAATGGTACGGTCAGTCAATAATTTAAAATCTTGGAAAACAATACCTAGTTTTCTTCGTAAAAACGGAATGTCTTTTTCCTTTAAAGACGGTAAGTCAAACTCAACAATATGTCCTTCACCTTGTGATAATTTTAAATCACCATATAAGGTTTTCATAAAACTACTTTTACCAGAACCTGTTTTACCAATTAGATAAACAAACTCTCCTTTTTTAACTTCTAAATTAACTTCAGAAAGGATTAGACTTTCACCCTGAAAAATAGAGGCGTTTTTTAATTCTAAGACAGCGTTTGACATAAAAAGGTTTATTTTTTTGAAGTAATAACGTCTTTGTAAGACCAAATATTATTGATGACAAAGTAAACAATTAATGGGAAAAATGGAAAACAAAATCTACTATTGTTTCCGTAGGCAATTAATGATTAAAAAACAGACTTTATATTGGTATTGAATTGGTCTTCGATAAAGAATAACTATTAACTAAAAGTCCTGCATGATTAGTTATTAAATGTTGTAATTTATTCTTGATAGACATTTATGGGATTGTTTTAAATAAGACTGTAAATATAGAATAATTAAATCTACCTTTTTTTGATAATATATAAGTCGGTTTATAATTATTAGTTAAATCTATCGTTAGAGATATAGATTAATTTATCTTTGATTTTGAATTTAAAAATAGTATCAATGTTAGTAAAAAAACAGCTTACATTTTTCATTACCATAGTCTTTTGTTTCCAGTTACTTGGACAAGAAACTGCAGTTTATACCAATAGTCTAGGCGATTATCAAAAAGCGTTACAGCTTTATAACAGTCAGCAATATTTAGCCTCTCAAAATTTGTTTAGTCAGATTAAAAAAGAGACCAATGACCAAAACGTAAAAAGTAATTGCGCGTTTTATATTGCAAATGCAGCCATAAGATTAAATCAGCAAAATGCTGATGTTTTAATGGAGCGTTTTGTAGAAGATTATCCAACCAGTACAAAAAAAAATACAGCATTTTTAGATGTTGCAGAATATTACTTTGCTAATGGTAAATACGCCTATGCTCAAAAGTGGTATGCAAAAGTAGACGAGAATGGACTGTCCAAAGCAGATAAGGAATCTTATAACTTTAATAATGGTTATGCTTCATTTACAACTAAAAACTATAAAGATGCTAAAAAGTATTTAACACGTGTAGAGACCTCTCAAAAGTACGGTTCTCAGGCTAAATATTATTTAGGTTTTATGTCCTATGAAGGTGATGATTATGATGGAGCTAATAAGTATTTTGAACAAGTTGGTCAAGAAGAAAAATATAAAGAAAAACTAAGTTATTATCAGGCTGATTTAAACTTCAAATTAGGGAAATTTGATAAAGCAATAGAGCTAGCTAAATCTAAACTAGAGACTAGTGATAGAGACGAAGTTTCAGAATTAAATAAAATTATAGGTGAAAGTTATTTCAACTTAAAAAAATATGACGAAGCTATTCCATACCTAACCCAATATAAAGGTAAAAAAGGAAAATGGAGTAATACAGATTATTACCAATTAGGTTACGCTTACTACAAGCAAAAAGATTATGATAAAGCCATTTCAGAATTTAACAAAATTGTAAGTGCAGATAATAGTGTAGCTCAAAATGCTTACTATCATTTAGGAGAAAGCTATGTTAATGTAGGCAAAAAACAAGAAGCGTTAAATGCTTTTAGAAACGCCTCTCAAATGGATTACGATTTAAAAATCCAAGAAGACGCTTGGTTAAACTACGCTAAAATTAGTTACGAAATTGGTAACGCTTATCAATCGGTACCTCAAATACTAACAGGTTATTTAGATAAATATCCAGACACACAATACAAAGATGAGGTAGAGGTATTACTAATAGACTCGTACATTACCTCTAAAAACTACAAGGAAGCTTTAGAGTTATTGAAAAATAAAAATAGTTTTGAGAGTAAAGTTGCGTTACAAAAAGTAGCGTTTTACAGAGGGTTAGAATTGTATAACGAAAGTAAATACCAAGAGGCAGAAACCCTTTTTGATAAATCTTTGAAAGAACAACAAAATCAAAAATTTACTGCAAGAGCAACATTTTGGAAAGCCGAAACAGATTATAATCTAACCAACTACGAAGATGCCTTAATTGGATTTAAACAATTTAAACAACAAGGTGAAGCTTCGTCAACAAAGGAATTTGAAAACTTAGATTACAATATAGCTTACACGTATTTTAAGCAAAAAAACTACGATCAATCAACAGTGTTTTTTAATCAATTTATTCAAAAAAATCAAACCGATAAAGTTAGGTTAAACGATGCCTATTTACGTTTGGCAGATGGATATTTTGTGTCTAGTAGATATAATGAAGCTATAGCTGCTTATGACAAAGCGATGCAAGTAGGTAAAATAGAAAATGACTATGCGTATTTTCAAAAAGCGATGAGCTACGGTTACATTGGTAAAGAAGGTGATCAAACAAATCAATTAGAACAATTTATTGCAAAATACCCAACATCAAAATTACGTGATGATGCTATGTATGCTTTAGGTAATAGCTACGTAAAAGCAGGTAAAGATGCTAAAGCAATTGCTATTTACAGTCAGATAAAAAAAGAATATAGTACAAGTCCATTTACAAGCAAGGCTCAATTACGTCAAGGTTTAGTCTATTATAACGCGAGTCAAAACCAACAAGCATTAACAACCTTTAAGGCTGTTGCCAAGGACTATCCATGTACACCAGAAGCTAATCAAGCAGTAGCAACAGCAAGACTAATTTATATAGATTTAGGTAAAGTGGATGAGTATGCATCTTGGGTTAGAACTTTAGATTTTGTAGAGGTTACAGACGCAGATTTAGACAACGCAACGTATCAAGCAGCAGAAAAACAATATTTAGACGAAAACGTAAATGATGCCATAAAGCAATTTAATGGGTATTTAAATCAGTTTTCTAATGGATTACATGCCACTCAAGCTCATTTTTACTTAGCGCAATTGTACTTTAAAAAAGATTTAAAATCTAATGCAGAGCCTCATTATGCTTATGTAGTCGGTAAATCTCAAAGCGAATTTTCAGAAGAAGCCTTATTGCGCTTATCTCAAATTCAGTTAGATAAAAAAGATTGGAATGCAGCAATACCAACCTTAAAACGTTTAGAGGCAGAAGCAAACTTTCCGCAAAACAGTTTATTTGCTCAGTCTAATTTAATGCAATCTAATTATCAATTAAATAACTATAATCAAGCGGTCGCTTACGCGGAAAAAGTGCTAGGTAATGGTAATTTAGATAACAAAATTAGAAGTGATGCGCATGTTATTATTGCACGTTCGGCAATTAAAACTAACGATGCTGCTAAAGCAAGAGCAGCTTATGCACAAGTCGAAACGTTTGCAACTGGTGAAACTGCAGCAGAAGCACTATACTATAATGCATATTTTAAAAATAAAGATGGTTTATACGCAGAGTCTAACCAAGTGACACAACGTTTAGCTAAAGATTATTCCGGTTATAAATATTATGGAGCTAAAGGTTTAGTCGTAATGGCTAAGAATTTTTATGCCTTAGGTGACGCGTTTCAAGCGACATACATTTTAGAAAGTGTTATCAAAAATTTTAGCAATTTTGAAGATGTTAAAACAGAAGCACAAACCGAATTGAATAAAATTAAAACAGAAGAAGCTAAAACAAACTCTTCAGTAATATCTGAAGACTAATAACAGCAATCGACACAATCGTAATTCATAAATATAAATTATGTTTAGTACAAAAAAGCAAATCATTTTAACGATAGCATCACTATTAATCACTGTCTTCGCTTTTGCACAAGAAAGAGAAGGTGATACCATTCAAACAGGAGTAATAGATGTTGTTAAACCGTATACGCCTAGTATTTCTGACGCTTTTAAAGTTAAAGAAACACCAACATTAGACGATACTGAGACTGCAACTAAAAAAGAAGTAAAGTATAACATTTTTTCATTTCCTGTAGCTTCTACTTTTACGCCTGCAAAAGGAAAAGCAGCAGTTGTAGATAAAGCAAAAAAAGTTAAGTTGTACGATAACTATGCAACTTTAGGCGTTGGTACGTATACCACAATAGTTGGAGAAGCGTATCTTAATCATGCCATAGGTCGAGATCAGATTTTTAGTGCATATGTAGGACATCACTCGTCACAAGGCGATATAGAAAACGTATTGACAGATAGTGGATTTTCAGATTCAAAGCTTAATTTAACATATACTAAAAAAGATCGTGATTATAGCTGGACTGCTTTAGGTGGTTTTCAATACCAAACGTATAATTGGTATGGCTTACAACAACCATTATTTAATCAAGCAACAGCAGATAGCTTAGATGTTGGTCATAGTTTTATTAATGGCTATGTTGGAGGAGATATTACTTTTGAAGATGCTATTGTGTCTTCAGGAAGTGTTTTATATAGACGCTTCGGAGATAATTTTGGGTCAGGAGAAAATAGATTTAAAGCTAATGCAATTGGTACAATTAATATTCAGGATAATGATATAGATATTGAAGTGTTTACAGATTACATTGGTGGTAGTTTTGATAAGGCTTATGCAGATCCTAATCAGATTAACTATGGTAACTTTCAGATTGGTTTAGCACCAACTTTTCAATTAAAACAAGACGACTTAACTGTAGACTTAGGTGTTAAAGCTGTGTATTTAAATGATACTGAAGCAAGTAAAAGTAAGTTTTTTATCTATCCAAATATAGCAGCAAGTTACAGGTTGGTGGATGAGGTTTTAATTGCTTTTGGAGGAGTAACAGGAGGATTAAATCAAAATTCGTATTATGATTTTGCTCAAGAAAATCCATTTGTCTCACCAAATCTTTTTATAGCGCCAACAGACCAACAGTATAAGGCATTTGCAGGAATAAAAGGTAAGCTATCTAATACAATGAGTTACTCGGTTAGCGGAAATTATTATTCAGAAAAAAATAAAGCACTTTACACAAACAATGATATTACAACAACCTCAGAGCCATATACATTTGGCAACTCGTTTAGTTTAGTTTATGACGATGTGACTACTTTTAGTTTTGCTGGAGAATTAAATGTAGACATAAACCGTAACTTTACTTTAGGTATTAAAGGTGAGTATTTTTCGTATGATGTTACTAACCAAATGGAAGCTTGGAATTTACCAGATTTAACAGCATCTGTCTTTTTAGATTATCAAATAACCGATCAATGGTTTGCAGGAGCTAATTTGTTTTTTGTAGGTGAGCGTAAGGATCAATTTAATATTCCTAACTTGATTAGTCCAAACTCAGGTATTGTAACCTTAGATAGTTATTTTGATGCTAATGCTCATGTTGGTTATCATATAAATGACCGTTTTTCAGTATTTGCTAAAGCTAATAATATTGTAGGAGAGGAGTATACTAAATGGCAAAACACACCTGTTCAAGGTATACAGTTTCTTGCAGGAGCAACTTATAAATTTGATTTTCAGTAAAATTAAATAATTCATTTATAGGTTTAAACTACCTAATATTTTAAATTAAAAGCCTCTCTTTGAGGCTTTTTTTTTATGTTTATATTTACAAAAAATATTAAAAATGAGAATCACCAAAGTTTTATTATTATTCTTAATTATAGTATCCTGTGCTTCAGATAAAATTGAAGTCGATACTATCATTACCAACGGAACAGTTTATACTGTTGATGCAGATTTTAACAATGCTGAAGCTTTTGCCATTAAAGATGGTAAATTTGTAGCAGTTGGTACAACTAATGATATTAATAAAAAATATAAAGCTATCAATACAATTGATGCTAAAGGACAAACCATTTTGCCTGGTTTTATCGATGCGCATTGCCACTTTTACGGTTTAGGTTTAAACCAATTACAAGTAAATCTTAGAGATACTAAAAGTTTTGATGAGGTAATGAAACGTGTTATCGATTTTCATAATAACCGACCATCTAATTTTATTATTGGTAGAGGTTGGGATCAAAACGATTGGGACGACAAAACTTACCCAAATAAAGCATTATTGGATAAATTATATCCAGATACACCTGTGGCTCTAACTAGAATAGATGGTCATGCTATGTTATGTAATCAAGCAGCTTTAGATTTAGCTAAAATAGATGTTAATACAACAATTGAAGGAGGCGAAATTTTAAAGAAAGATGGCCAACTTACAGGAGTATTAATTGATAATCCAATGGAATTGGTTGAGGCTATTTTTCCGGAACCTACAAAACAACAACAAATTGACGCTTTGCTTGAAGCACATAAAATATGTACAGAGTTAGGTTTGACAACAGTGTCTGATGCTGGTTTGGACAAACAAGTCATTCAATTAATTGATAGTCTACAACAAGCAGGAACATTAGATATGCGCATGTATGCTATGATTAGCAATAAAAAAGAAAACTTAGAGTATTACCTATCAAAAGGAAAAATTAAAACAGACAGATTAAATGTGCAATCTGTAAAAGTGTATGCAGATGGAGCTTTAGGTTCTAGAGGAGCAGCTTTAAAACAAGAATATTCAGACCAACATGATCATTTTGGTGCATTAGTTATTGGTACTGATGCTTTTATTAATTTAGCTGAGCAAATAGCAAAAGCAGGATACCAAATGAATACTCATGCTATTGGAGATTCAGCTAACAGATTTGTTTTACAGACTTATCAAAAAACCTTAAAAGATCTAACTAACAGACGTTGGAGAGTAGAGCATGCTCAAATTATCACAGATAATGATTTTGACTATTTTAAAAACGAAAACATCATACCTTCCATACAACCAACGCATGCAACAAGTGATATGTATTGGGCAGAAGACCGTTTAGGAAAAGACCGTATTAAAGGTGCTTATGCCTATAAAACCTTACTAGAAAAAAGCGGAAGATTAGCCTTAGGGACAGACTTTCCGGTAGAGCAAGTAAGTCCGTTTTTAACCTTTTACGCAGCAGTATCTCGTCAAGATGTAAACCAATTTCCAGCAGGCGGTTTTAATAAAGACAATGGATTAACAAGAGAAGAGACCTTAAAAGGGATGACTATTTGGGCTGCTTATGCTAATTTTGAAGAAGAAGAAAAAGGAAGTATTGAAGCTGGTAAATTTGCGGATTTTATTATCTTAGATAATAATATAATGACTATCGAAGAGAAAGAAATCCCTAATATCAAAGTAAATCAAACGTACATTAATGGAGTGGCACAGTAGTTGCTATTTTATAATAACTTAAACAATTTTAAAATGAAAAAAATTATCGCATTAGTGTGCTTTTTAGCAATAGGTACAGTAAGTATTGCTCAAAATGATCAGTATAGTAAAGATGTTAAAACGTGCATACAAAGCAACGGAACAATGACTTATTATGAAGGCGTTATTGACCAAATGTTTACAATGTTAGAAGAACAATTTAAGTCTCAAGACGTACCAGCAGCTGTATGGAAAGATCTAAAAAAAGTTAAACCTGATGCAATGGATGATTTAGCTGTAATGATAGTATCTGCTTACAAAGCTCATTTTACACATAATGATGTAAAAAATATGAATGCGCTATATAAAACAAAAGCAGGTAAAAATATGTTTAAGCCTGAAGCCTTAACAGAAGGTGATAAAATAATTTTAAAAGAATTTTATCAAAGCGATACAGGTCAAAAAATTGTAAGCTCTCAAGACTCCATGAACGCCTCAATGAGTGATATTTCTGTAATGTGGAGTGGTGATTTATATAAAAATATGATAGCCAAATTATCAGAAAAAGGATACGATATCTAAATAAATAGCTTTGCTAAATAGTCATAATGCTCGCCTTCAGCGAGCATTTCGCATTTTAAACCAGAAGTTTCGCATGCTTTTTGCAGCAACTTAAAATCTAAATATAACCACTTCATTGGTAATTCAGCTTCTCCTTTATAACTTAAAAAATAATCTAATTCGCCATAATAATTAGCATTCATATCTTGCCAAAATCCACCATCTTCATCTAAGTACATATACTTTATGTCGCTAGAGTCTATTAAAATTTGACCACCTGTATTTAATAATGTTTTTAAATGCGATAAATACATTGCTACCTGATTTAAGGTTTCAAAAATACCAGTACCATTCATTAATAATAGAATTGTATCAAAAGTTTCAGTTTCATCTAAAAGCGCAAGGTGTGCAACCTGTTTTACACCTCTAGCGTGACTTACTTCAACAGCACCTTTAGAGATGTCAATTGCTTTGACGTTTAGTCCTTGGTCTTGTAAGTATAAACTATGACTTCCAGAACCACATCCTACATCTAATGTCAGTCCTTTAGATAGTTGCAATGCTTTTTGTTCTAATTTTGGCATGTCTTGATAATCCCTGAAAAGATAAGGTAGTGGTAACTCATCTTCGTCAGATATGTTAGTAGACGTTATTAAGTCTTCTGTATAATTACCATTTTGGTAATCTAATAATGCTTTTCCGAAAAGGTCTTTCATTTAAAATACTATTTTTGCACTATGGAACAATTTTTAAATGGTCTTCCAAAGCTTGCCAAAGATAAGCATAAGGAAAATAAAACCTTTTTTACTAAGCTAAAAAAGAAAGCACCAAAGCAATTAGATTACTTAATGCAAGAGTTGCATGATAACGAGTTTAAAAAAACTGATTGTTTAACGTGTGCTAATTGTTGTAAAACTACTGGACCATTATTTACAGATAAAGACATCCAACGTATTGCTAAACATTTTAAGCAAAAACCACAGCAATTTATAGATAACTATTTGCGTCTGGATGAAGAGAATGACTATGTATTACAATCAGTACCTTGTACCTTTTTAGGAGCAGATAACTACTGTTCAATATACGATGTGCGTCCAAAAGCCTGTTCAGAGTTTCCGCATACTGACCGTAAAAAGTTTCAGCAAATATCTAATTTGACTTTAAAAAACGTAGCTATTTGTCCTGCTGCTTTTAATATAGTGGAAGAGATGAAAAAACGAATTAAATATTAATACGAGTTTTTTTTTATTTAATCAAGTCATAATCGATTTGTGTTTTTTGAGAAGTTTATTGACTTTGTTTTAAAAAAATAGTAAAAACTTACAATCTTGGTATATTTATTGAATATCTCATAATTAATTAGCGGTTAAAGCTTTAAATCATTGATAATCAGATAAATTAACTATTCGTCGACTATTTTATGTAGTTCGGCTAATTATAGATAAATTATGTTCAGATTTGTATGTAATATCCCAATTTCATAATACATTTGGTCTCCCTTATAACTGATTTTTAGCGTAACTATATAAAATTTATATTATGATTAGGCAAAAAATAACATTCCTACTATTCTTAATGTTAATGCTAAGTACTTCGGTATTTTCGCAAGTTAAAACAACTATAGTTGAAAATGTAAATGCAACCAAAGCAGGACTTGTTCATGTACTAAACAGAACAGGAGATACTATTATACTTAAAAGTAGCTCATCTATCTATAGATTTAGTTTCTTATATCATTCTCAAAAAGAGTCTGTTTTAATGGATCTAGATAGTAAGGAAGCAAAAATTCCATTACACCATTTTGAAGTAGGACAATATACCGTTGTTGCCTATCGTGAAGATGCTGTGTATCCAATTTCTTTAAACAGAGTTGGTGCTATTACTAAGCCAATAGATGCTATTGCAGATTTAGAAGAAGATGTTTTAAGAGCCAGTTTGTCTAATGACGAGCAACGTAAAAGAAACATTAAGCCTAGACACAATGCAAGTAGTGACACACGTCTAGCTAGTGTTGCAAATAAAAGCAAAGAAGCTGCTGAAGCTAAAGAAAGAGAACAAAGAGCGTTGATAAAAAGAGCAGCAGAAGATACAGCTAGAAAAAATCAGGCTTTAGCTGAAGCGAAACAAAAAGAGCAAGAGCAAAGAGAATTAATCAAAAAGGAAGCTGAAGCTAGATCTAAACAAGAACACGCTTTAGCGGAAGCTAATAGAGCAAAAGCTGAAAGAGAGAAAGCAGACAGACAATTAGCACAAATTGAAGCTAATAAACAAGCCATAAAAGAAAGAGCATTAGCAGAAAAAAGAAGAGAAGAGTTAAGAGCTATTGCTGAAGCAGAAAGAAAAGAAGCAGATGCACGTATTGCAAATGTTCAAACTGTGACGACAGAAGACAATAAGCTTGAGAAAAAAGAAGTCAAATATAACATCTCTGTTATACAAGATGGATCTGTAGAAAAGCAAACCAGAGAAGAATACAGAAAAGAAAACTTAAGACCTAACGGTCTACCTTACGAAGATTAATCTTTATTGATATAATAAATAAGGTTTACGTTTAACCATAAAATCATTTAAGCCACTTGTCCAAGTGGCTTTTATTTTGTCCTCACTCCAACCTGCTTCAATTTGTTGTTGCAGTTTTTTAGTACCAGCAAGTTTTGTAAAAAAACCATTAGTAATAAAAAAATCAGATTTTATAGATGTGGTATTATAAGCATTAATTAAGTAGCTTAAGTTTAAACCACTTTGTTGTTTAATATTACTTAAATCATAACCATGACATACTTTGTTTTCATGCTTTGGGTATTTAGCACCTTCGTTAGATTTAGGCGTAAAAGCATAATCTGTATTTGGTAAAAAAGGCGAACCATATATCTGGAACTGCAAATCCGTACCACGACCAGCACTTACATTAGTACCTTCAAAAAAGCATAAACTAGGGTATAAGTTTATAGCCTGAGCATTAGGTAAGTTTGGAGAAGGTTTAATAGGTAAGTCATAAGCCATTTGTCTATTGTAATTTTTTATAGTAATTACTTTTAAATTACACTTTACACCATTGTTTAGCCAATTTTCGCCATTAATCATTTGTGCATATTCGCCAATAGTCAAACCATGCACCACAGGTACAGGATGCATACCTACAAAGCTAGTATGTTCTTTTTCTAAAATTGGACCATCAATATAATGTCCATTTGGATTTGGTCTATCTAAAACAATCAAGGTTTTATTTTGTTCAGCGCAAGCTTCCATGACATAATGTAAAGACGATATATAGGTGTAAAAACGTGCACCAACATCTTGAATATCAAAAATAACAACATCAACATCTTGTAATTGTGCAACGGTAGGTTTTTTATTATTTCCGTATAATGATATTATAGGTAAACCCGTTTTTGTATCAATACCATCTTTAACCACTTCGCCAGCATCTGCAGTACCTCTAAAACCATGTTCTGGAGCAAATACTTTTTTAACAGTAACACGTAGGTCTAGTAAAGTATCAACAATATGGGTATTACTATCATAGGTTGGTGTTTTACTAAAGGAAGTATTTTTAAAGATCACGCTAGTTTGATTAGCAACTATACCAACACGTTTCCCTTTTAATAAAGGTAAATACGCTTCGGTTTGGTTGGCACCAACAATAATAGGCTTAGTTGTGCTGTTATTTAAAGTAGTTTCGGTTTTAGCCAAAACAGTATTAATTTCATTTATATTATTTTTCGTTTTAGAAGCGCAAGAAATTAGTATTAAAACAAATAATAAAGCTGTATTTTTGAAAACATTAAATCGCATAATCTAGTTTGAATTTCGAGTTTTTTATAGCTAAACGCATAATTGATAGTAAAGCGTATAAAAGTAGCATATCGGCACCAATAATAAAAATTGGTATCGTAGCAATTGCATTAGGTATTATTGTAATGATGATCGCTATTGCAACAGGTATTGGTTTACAACAAAAAATCAGAGAAAAAGTAATCGCTTTTAATGGTCATAGTATTATTCAAAATTACGATAATAACAACTCGCAAGAAAGCATAAGACCAATCTCTACCAATCAAGACTTTTATCCAACATTTAAAAATGTACCAGAAGTAACGCATATACAAGGTACTGCAACTAAATCCGGAATTATTAGATTAGAAAACGATTTTGAATATGTTGTTATAAAAGGTGTAGGTGCAGACTACGACTGGCAATATTTTAAAACATTTTTAACAGACGGTCGCTTACCTGACTACACAAAGGATATCAGTACAGATGTTTTAATATCGCAATACCTAGTTAATAGATTACAATTAAAATTAAACGATCGTATAAACACCTATTTTTTAAGAGAGGACACCACCAAACCTCCACGTGTAATTACCTATACTATTGTGGGTGTTTACAATTCAGGTTTGCAAGAGATGGACCAACTATATATGATTGGTGACATCAAACAAATCCAACGATTAAACAAATGGGAGGACGACCAAGTAGGACGTTTCGAGGTTTTTATTGACGATTATAATACCTTAGAAGCCACAGGAGACGCCATTTTTAAAGAGGTACCTTCTACATTAAATGCTAAAACGGTTGATAAAGAATATCCTTTTATATTCGAGTGGATTAAAATCTTTGACAATAACATTTACGCCATCATTGGGATTATGATATTAGTAGCAGGTATTAACATGATCACAGCTTTGCTAGTCTTAATTTTAGAACGTACCCAAATGATAGGTATCCTAAAAGCCTTAGGAAGTGCTAACAATAGCATTCGTAAAATATTTTTATACAACGCAGCCTATTTAATATTAAAAGGACTATTTTGGGGTAATGTAATAGGATTAAGTTTACTATTATTACAAAAATATTTCGGTTTATTCCCATTAGACCCAAAAACCTATCACGTCTCTGCAGTGCCAGTTTACATTAATATAGGTTACATAATAGCATTAAACATTGGCACCTTTATTTTGTGCTTGTTAATGCTGTTAGTCCCATCATATATTATTTCAAAAATTTCGCCAGTAAAGGCCATACGTTTTGATTAAATAATTTGGGCGTTACCACAAGGGTCGCGTCATCCACTATATCTTTTTTGCGCATAAGCGCGCACAAAAAAGGATGTCGTTTCTACCGCTAACGCAATCAACCCTAAGGACAGTTTTAAAATAAATTAATGTAGTTTTAACTTTCAATTTTAGACAATTAACGTACTTTTGCAAAATTAAAATTAGAAACAAGCACGTCTTAATTTAAAGCGTTAGCTTAAAGGATTAATCATAAATTAGACGCTTTTTTCTTCAATAAAAAAAATAAAATACCTTAATGAAATACGCAAATAACATTTTAGAAACCATCGGTAATACACCATTAGTAAAACTAAACAAACTAACAGCAGAGTTACCATGTTTAGTATTGTCTAAATACGAAACCTTTAACCCAGGAAACTCCGTTAAAGACCGTATGGCACTACAAATGATAGAAGATGCAGAAGCAGATGGACGTCTTAAACCAGGAGGAACAATTATAGAAGGGACTTCAGGTAATACAGGAATGGGATTAGCATTAGCAGCAATTATAAAAGGATACAAATGTATTTTTGTAATGGCAGATAAACAAAGTAAAGAAAAGGTAGATATCTTAAAAGCAGTAGGCGCAGAGGTAGTGGTTTGCCCAACAGCAGTTGAGCCTGAGGATCCAAGATCATACTATTCGGTATCAAAAAGATTAAGCACAGAAATAGAAAACAGTTGGTACGTAAACCAATACGATAATCCAAGTAATGCCAAAGCACATTACCAAAGTACTGGACCAGAAATCTGGGAACAAACAGATGGTAAAATCACGCACTTTGTTGTTGGTGTAGGTACAGGAGGAACAATCTCTGGAGTTGGTAAATACTTAAAAGAACAAAATCCAAATATCAAAATTTGGGGAATAGATACTTACGGTTCGGTATTTAAAAAGTACCACGAAACAGGGATTTTTGACGAAAACGAAATCTATCCATACGTAACAGAAGGTATTGGAGAAGATATCCTTCCAAAAAACGTAGACTTTAGTATTATCGATGGGTTTACTAAAGTAACAGATAAAGATGCTGCAGTATATACACAAAGACTATCAAAAGAAGAAGGTATGTTTTTAGGTAATAGTGCAGGAGCAGCAATTAAAGGTGTGTTACAATTAAAAGAGCACTTTACTAAAGACGATGTTGTTGTGGTATTATTCCATGATCACGGAAGTCGCTATGTTGGTAAAATGTTTAACGACGACTGGATGCGTAAAATGGGTTACATAGACTAATCCTAATTAATCTAATAATTTAAAAAGCTCACAAAGCAATTTGTGGGCTTTTTTTATGACCTACAATTTAGTAAAATGTTACATGGGTATTTTGCAGTTTTGACACCTTAATTTTTTGTTATTTACATAAACATGACAGAGTTGCTGATTTGGGTAAATAAGTATTTTCTAAATACTTAAAACAGCTACAGTACTATCATCAAAGGAATGGGAGACGTTTAGTAAACCGCAATTTAAGTTAAAATAAGTTTGTTGACCCTAAATCTAGGGTTTGGCTTGGTTTTAGCGTTTAACCTGTCAGTACGTTTAAACTATAATAATTACAGCATAAAAATTATGCAAAACGTACGTTTTAAAATTTATAATGTAGTATGAATCAAGTAAAAGAAAACAACACAGTTAAAGTAAATTACACAGGTAAATTATCTGATGGACAAATTTTTGATACGTCTGAAGGAAGAGAGCCTTTAGAGTTTACTTTAGGTCAAGGACAATTAATTCCTGGTTTTGAAAAAGGAGTTATTGATATGAAATTAAACGAAAAAAAGACCATCACAATTGCTAAAGAAGAAGCTTATGGTGATGTTAATCCGGCTTTAATCCAAGAAGTAAGTAAAGCAGATTTACCTCAGGATATGACGCCAGAAGTAGGTATGGGATTAGTGTCTAAAACGCAAGATGGTCGCGAGACTAACTTAATGGTAGTAGAAGTTAAAGAAGAAACTATCGTTTTGGATGCAAACCATCCATTAGCTGGTAAAGATCTTGTTTTTGATTTAGAAGTGGTAGACATCAAATAATACAAGTTATCAAATAAAATAAGACTCTTATTTTATAAGTATCCCAACACTAATTGTGTGTAGTAATACAGCAATTAGTATTGGGATTTTTTTTGTTTATTGGCTAATAGTAGGTTTCTTTTTACCACTTAAAGCAAGTAAACCCAAAATTGGACCTAAAGCTAAAATCACATAAATTCCGTTGGAAGTAGTCGTTTCAATTAAAGCAGTTAATAATTGTATGCTAATTATAGAGATTGCAAAACCAATACAATTTACAATAGTAAGTGAGGTGCCTTTAAGCTGTGGTGTTGCACTTTCAGCAATTAAAGTCGATAATAAAGGTGAATCGGCAACGACCACCATTCCCCAAAACATTAAAAAACCAACAAATATATTTGTTGAGGTTACTGTAAATAGTAAAGACGAAAGTAAACAGCAAATACAAGATAATAGCAATGCTATAAAAGCAGTCTTTTTAGTCCCAATACGTTGTGCAACATAGCCACTTATAATACAGGCAATGCCACCTAATCCAATAATTATAAAAGATAATATCGGAATATTCAAATCTGCAATACTATGGTTAATACTATATTGTTTAAGTATTATAGGTGTAAAAACCCAAAACGCATATAATTCCCACATGTGACCAAAATAACCAAAAGCAGCATGTCTAAAGTTGTGTTTTTTAAAGATTGTAAAACACGCTTTAAAATTAGTGTGTAAACTAGGTTTACGATAAGGTCCATTTGGTACTAAAAATAAAATTAATAAACCTCCAATTACAGCAAGTGTGGATGTTGTAATTAATACAGACTTCCATGGGTAGCTACTTGTAAAATCTTTTAATAAATGCGGAAAAGCAGTACCAAGGACTAAAGCGCCAACCAAAAAACCAAGTGATTTACCCAAACCTGTATTAAAGTAGTCCGTTGCTATTTTCATACCAATAGGATAGATACCAGCTAAACAAAAACCTGTTAAAAACCTAAGCAGTAATAAGCTTGTTAAAGTATGTCCATTCCAGATAATACCTAAGTTGAAAGTCGCACCAAACAAGGCACTTATAAAAAACACTTTGGATGGCGAAAAGCGATCTGCAATAGTCAAAATAGCAAATACTAGTGTACCAATAATAAATCCAAATTGTACAGCAGAGGTTAAATGCCCTAAAGCACTAAGCTTTAAATTAAAATTTAGGACCATGTCATTAATCACACCATTACCTGCAAACCAAAGTGAGGTACAGCAAAACTGAGCGATGACAATTATGGGTAGTATTAATTTATTGGGTTTCAATGCTAGTAGATGGCTATATTATGGTCTGTTAAGCGAAGTTAAAGGTTTTTAATTGATTTACTAAGTGTGTTTGTGTAGGTTTAGTAGTGTGATTTAGTAATCAAGTTGGCAATATATTACAAATGGAATGTTCATTGGGAATATTTGTAAGTAAAATAAAATTAGCTTTTTATAATACCTATTTTGTGTTGTCGTTACTTGTCTATTCGTTCTAAAATAGCTGCTCTGATATTTTTCAATTCAACTATTCCGAATTGCAAATTTGGAAGATAAGCATTGTATAATTTCTGGTAACTACTTATAACATAACGTCTATATTCTTGACTATTTACAAAATAATCTTGCAGCTCTTCACTGCTATTATCTTTTGTTATTCTTTTGCTTATCCATTCGGGATACCACCTGTAATTATCTCTAAATATATTTACAACTTGGTAGCTTTCGTCAGAAATTTTTTTCTCTATAGTGTTAAGGGTTGTTGAAGTATCATATAATTCAATTAAGTACAACGATAAACTATCTTTTGAAGTGATTGATTTTAAGCGTTCAATACCACCTTTATTCATATTAATTATTGGACCTCCAGCCATTATTCTAGATAATCCATCGTCTAATAAGTCTACTGTTCTAGTATCTAAAATGACAGCATCATAAATGGGTTTAATAGAATCGTAATATTTGATAACGCTTGAAAACTCGCTAATGTCATTATCTAAATCAAGTGCAATCTGATTGTAAATATCTATAATTTCAGATTGTTGCTTTCGGTTCTCATTCCAATTGTTAATCTGTAATGCAATTAAAATTCCAATAACTACAAGTATTATTTCTCCGATTGCGTATTTGATGTACTTTCCCAGTTTTCCTTCTGAAAGTAAATTTTGTCTGATTTTTCTAAAGAATTTTATCATTGGTTAGCGGTTTGTGTTAATGATGCGAAACATATAGATAAGACAAGTTTTTAATTTGCTTTATCGAAGGTTCAGTCAAGTTAATAGTTTTAAGTTTAGAAATCAATACGTATAACTACGTATTTTTCTTACATAAAAAAGTGTAACTTTAAGCCATGCAAGAAGATTTTTTACACTATCTCTGGAAACTTAAAAAATTTGAAACCTTAAATCTCCAGACCACAAAAGGAGAGCAAGTTGTTATCCAAAATGTAGGCACACATAATTATCATACTGGTCCGGATTTTTTTAATGCGCAACTTATAATTGCTGGTCAATTATGGGCTGGCAATGTCGAGATCCATATTAAATCTAGCGATTGGTACGTGCATAATCATGAAGTTGATCCAAATTACGATAATGTAATTTTACATGTTGTTTGGGAGCATGACACACCTGTTTTTAGAAAGGATAACTCAGAAATACCAACCATCCAGCTTAAAAATTATGTGTCTCAAGTAGCTTTAAATAATTATGCTAAGCTATTTAATAGTAAACAAACTTGGATTAATTGCGAAAACACGATTGCTATTGTTAATCCTTTTGTTGTCACAAATTGGTTAGAGCGTTTGTTTTTTGAGCGTTTAGAAAGTAAAGCAAAAGCTATTGAAGCTATTTTAAAAGCTTCTAATAATAACTGGGAAGCTGTTTTGTTTAAATTACTTGCTAAAAATTTTGGTCTTAAAGTTAATGGAGACGCTTTTTTTAGTTTGGCTAACAGCTTTGATTTTTCGGTAGTTAGAAAACAGCAAAGTAATTTACAAAGTTTAGAAGCTTTGTTTTTTGGTCAAGCAGGTTTATTGGATCAGGATATTCAGGAGGCGTATTATATTGCACTACAAAAAGATTATACGTTTTTAAAACAAAAATTTAAAATTGATAATGCTAGTGTTAGTCCGTTTCAGTTTTTTAGACTGCGTCCACCAAATTTTCCTACGATTAGGTTGTCACAATTAGCCAATGTATACCATTTGCACCAAAACGTGTTCTCAAAAGTTATTGCTTCAGATAGTGTTGCGGATATTTATAAATTATTTTCGGTGTCAACCTCACCATTTTGGGAGTCGCATTATACGTTTGACAAAGTATCTTCAGCCAGAAAAAAGCAAATTACAAAGTCTTTTGTGGATCTGTTATTAATAAACACAATCATTCCGCTTAAATTTTGTTATGCAAAACAACAAGGTAAATCTATTGAGGAAGAGATTGTTAGTTTGATGCAACAACTAAAACCAGAAAAAAACGGAATAGTAGATAAGTTTGCTAGCTTAAAAGTGGTTTCGGAATCAGCGTTGGATAGTCAAGCAGTCATTCAGCTTAAAAATTTATATTGCGATACAAACCGTTGCTTAAAATGTGCAATTGGTAATACTATACTTGCACAAAATTAATTATCTTGCAGTATGCAATTTTTATATAAACAGCTACACTATTTTCAAAAACGAGGCTATCACGTCTGTCAGCGTATTGCAGATCGTTTGGGTATTAGAGCCAAAGTAGTGCGCACCTCGTTTATGTATTTAACCTTTGCAACACTAGGTTTTGGTTTTGCGTTGTACTTATTTTTAGCATTTTGGATGCGCATAAAAGATATTGTATACACTAAACGCTCATCGGTGTTTGACCTTTAAATTATGACTAACCCACTAATTACACTTTACAGATCTAAAATATATACTGCAATTGCATTATTAATTATACTATTAGTTATTGGTGTTATTGGCTTTAGATTTATGTCTCACTACACTTGGGTAGACGCTTTTTATATGACAGTAATAACCATAACTACTGTTGGCTTTGGAGAAGTACAACCTTTAGACGATAAGTCTAAAATTTTCACCATCTTTTTAATTTTAAACAGTGTTGTTATTGTAGGTTATGCTTTAACTATTATTACCGAATTTATTTTAAGTAAAAATAATATTGAAGAACTAAAACAAAAGAAAATGCAGAAAAAAATTGATGCACTAAATAACCATATTATTATATGTGGTTTTGGTCGAAACGGTAAACAAGCTGCAACCAAATTATTGGCGCATAAGCAACCTTTTGTAATTATAGAGCGAAACAAAGAGATTATTGAAAAATTTGAAGATGAAAACACACCTTTTGTTTTAGGTAATGCTAATGAAGATGAAATTTTATTGCAAGCTGGAATCACTAGAGCAAGTACCTTAATTTCGGCCTTACCAAATGATGCAGATAATTTATTTGTGGTATTATCTGCAAGACAAATGAAAAATGATTTACGCATCATAAGTCGTGCTTCTCAAGAAACTTCTTACGAAAAATTAAAGCTAGCTGGTGCCAATAACGTGATTTTACCAGATCGTATTGGTGGTGACCATATGGCTTCCTTAGTGGTTGTACCAGATTTAATAGAGTTTATTGATAATCTAGCTATAGTAGGAGAAAGTAATATTAATATTGAAGAGGTACAAGTAGAAAAACTTTACGATCCTAAAACAGGAATCAAGACTATTAAAGACTTAGACTTACGTCATAAAACAGGATGTACTGTCATTGGTTTTAAGGATGGTAATGGTGAGTATATTGTAAATCCTGAAGCCGAATTAAAATTAGTGCCTAACTCTAAAGTTATTGTCCTTGGACGACCAGAACAAATCCAAAAACTAAACACTGTTTTTAGTTTAGACTAATTAATGTATTTAACAAGAATTCTTTTAAAAATTCAGCATTTTTTTGCATCTTGCTAATCTTAACTTAAAATTAACTAACAAATAAATAAATTATGAAGAAATATCTTCTCTCGATGTTTACATTAATATTACCATTGCTAACCTTTGCTCAAGATAGTACAGCAGATAGTATAGACGCTATCTTTAAAAAATATACAGGTTGGTTTGTTGAAGGTATTTTCTCTGAAATTCCTTTTACCGATACTATAAAAATTCCGTGGGTATTAATTGTTCTTATTGGAGGTGCTTTATTTTTTACAATTTATTTCAAGTTTATCAATATTACTGGATTTAGAACTGCAATTAAAGTAGTACAAGGTAAATATGAGGATATTGAAAAACATGGTGTAGACTCATTATATGGAGATCAAACACCAGGTGGAGATATCATTGAAACAATGAAAGCTGAAGGTGCAGATGGAGAAGTGTCTCACTTCCAAGCGTTAACAGCAGCATTATCTGCTACAGTAGGTTTAGGTAATATTGCAGGTGTTGCAGTAGCGCTATCAATTGGTGGTCCAGGTGCAACATTTTGGATGATTATTGCAGGTCTTTTAGGTATGGCATCTAAGTTTGCCGAGTGTACTTTAGGTGTAAAATATAGAGATGTAGGTGAAGACGGAACAGTATATGGTGGACCAATGTACTACCTAACTAAAGGGTTAAAAGAAAAAGGAGCTGGCGGAATAGGTAAAGTTTTAGCTGTACTTTTTGCAATATTTGTAGTTGGTGGATCTTTTGGAGGTGGTAACATGTTCCAAGCCAATCAAGCAGCAGCTCAATTTACAAAATTATTTAATCTTACAGGAGAAAATGCAGGAATGTACTTTGGGATTGTAATGGCTGTATTAGTAGCTATTGTAATTATTGGAGGTATTAAGCGTATTGCATCAGTAACAGAAAAAGTAGTGCCATTTATGGCTGGTATTTATGTATTAGCAGCATTAATTATTTTGTTTGCTAACTTTACGTTAATTGATGATGCGTTTATGGCGATATTTAATGGTGCATTTACTCCATTAGCAGGATTAGGTGGTGTTATTGGAGTAATGATTCAGGGTGTACGTCGTGGAGCATTCTCTAATGAAGCTGGTGTAGGGTCTGCAGCAATTGCACACTCTGCAGTACGTACTAAATATCCAGCAAGTGAAGGTATTGTTGCGTTGTTAGAACCTTTTGTAGATACAGTTGTAATTTGTACTATGACAGCTTTAGTAATTGTTATTACTAATTTTGATGGTGGTTTTATGGAATACGGAGTAGAAATTAAAGAAGGTGTAGAGATTACAGCTACAGCTTTTGATACGGTTATTCCTCACTTCTCAATCGTGTTAACAATAGCAGTTATTTTATTTGCTTTTAGTACAATGATTTCTTGGTCATATTATGGTATGCAAGGATGGGTTTTCTTATTCGGAAAAGGAAAAATTACAGATTTAATTTATAAAATTTTATTCTTATTATTTGTTGTTGTAGGAGCTTCGATTAGTTTAGGAGCTGTTATTGACTTCTCTGATGCTATGATTTTTGCAATGGTAGTGCCAAATATTATTGGTGTAGTTATGTTATCTCCAGTTATTAAAAAGGAGCTTACTAAGTATATGAATGCTATCAACAAAAAAGAAGATGCTATTGAAGATGGTGCAACAGATTTAGTTGATGAAATGTAAAATATAAAAAACATTATAATGACTTTTAAATCCCACTTTCAGTTTTCTAAAAAACAACGAAGTGGGATTTTTTTATTGCTATTAATTTTGATTGTGGTGCAAAGTTTTTATCACTTTGTATTACCAAAATTGATGGATACAAATCCTGACTTTGCTTCAAATGATTCAGAAGTTATTGCATTTGTTAAACAAATAGACTCGCTTAAAGCAATTCAGTTAGAAAAACGTAAGCCAAAGATTTATCCCTTTAATCCAAATTTTATTACCGATTATAAAGGCTATACTTTAGGATTAAGCAATCAAGAGATTGATAGATTGTTAGCTTTTAGAAAGCAAGACAAATGGATTAATTCTGTAAAACAATTTCAAGACGTTACTAAGGTATCCGATTCGGTATTGAACAAAATTTCGCCTTTTTTCAAATTTCCTGATTGGGTAACAAATCCAAAGCCAAAGCAGACTAATTTTAAAACAGGTTATTCAAAAACAGCAAAAACTGAAGCGCAGAAGCTTGATTTAAATTCCGCTACAGCGATACAATTACAAAAAGTATATGGCATAGGACCTTCATACTCTGAACGTATCATTAAGTTTAGGAATAAAATTAATGGGTTTCACTCGTTTATTGAGATGCAACAAGTATACGGATTAACGCCAGAGGTTATAGATAATATTAAATCGGATTTTAGTATTAAAACACCAAGAGCAATTACTAAAATTGCTTTAAATACAGCAACTAAAGAGCAGTTGGTGACTATTAAGTATATTGATTATGAGGTAGCACATAGTATAATTGAAGAACGCACCTTGCGTGATGGGTTTAAATCCATTGACGAATTAACAAAAGTTAACGGTTTTCCTGTTAATAAATTAGAGATAATTAAGTTATCTTTACGTCTAGATTAGAACTTAACAATAACACAACGTATTATGGAAAATATGTACTTCAGTGAAGAGCATAATTTATTTAGAGAAAGCTTACGCGAATTTTTAAAAAAAGAAGTCGTACCTCATATTGATAAATGGGAAAAAACAGGAAGTATAGAACGCTTTATTTGGAAAAAATTTGGCGATATGGGCTTTTTTGGTATTAGTTACCCAGAGCAATATGGCGGCATGGATTTAGATATTTTCTATATGGTTATTTTGCTAGAAGAATTACAAAAAATCAACTCAGCTGGTTTTGCTGCAGCAATGTGGGCACACGCTTATTTAGCAATGACGCATTTAAAAGCAGAAGGTAGTGATGCCATAAAAGAAAAATATCTAACAGCTAGTATTACTGGAGACATGATTGGATGTCTTTGTATCACAGAACCTTTTGGAGGTAGTGATGTTGCAGGAATGCGATCTACAGCTGTTAAAAAAGGAGATACATATGTAATTAATGGATCAAAAACATTTATTACAAACGGAGTATATAGCGATTATTTAGTAGTTGCAGCAAAAACAAATCCAGAAATAGGTAATAAGGGTATTAGTATTTTCTTAATTGATAGAGATACGCCTGGTGTGTCTGCAACTAAATTAGATAAATTAGGTTGGAGAGCATCAGACACTGGAGAGATTGCATTTGATAATGTAACAATTCCAGCATCTAACTTAATGGGAGAAGAAAATAAAGGGTTTGCATACATCATGCAACATTTTGCGACAGAGCGTTTAATTATGGGTGTAAATGCACATGCTAGAGCAGAGTTTGCTTTGGATTACACGATGCAATACATGTCAGAGCGTACAGCTTTTGGTAAAACAATTGACCGTTTTCAGGCATTAAGACACCGTTTAGCAGACCATATTACAGAAGTAGAAATCTGTAAAACATTTAACTATACAATTGCAGATAGATTAGGAAAAGGTGAGTACGTAGTAAAAGAAGCTACGATGTCTAAATTAAAATCTACAAAAGTAGCAGACGAGGTTATTTACGATTGTCTTCAGTTTTTAGGTGGTTATGGTTACATGGAAGAATATCCATTAGCAAGACTATTAAGAGACAGTAGGCTTGGACCAATTGGTGGTGGTACTTCAGAAATCTTAAGAGAGATTATCGCTAAAATGGTAATAGATGGTAAAGATTATAAGCCTGCTACAAAATAATTTGATTAGCTTTTTAGCGAAAATTATTCCAGATTATCGCTAAAATGGTAATAGATGGTAAAGATTATAAGCCTGCTACAAAATAATTTGATTAGCTTTTTAGCGAAAATAAATGTTTATTTTCGCTAAAATAGTAATCTTTAAAAAGATTATGTTTCTGCTAACAAATAATATTTAAAAGTATTTAAAATGAAATTGACTCCGATCAAATCCACAGTAATTATAATATTTTTACTCGTAGGAAGCTTTGCTGTGGCACAAACCGAATTAAAAAATAAAGTTGTAGACTTTATGAGTATGATGCCAATTGAAAACGCAAGTGTTTATATTCAAAACACAACAATTGGTACTATTACAAATGCAGATGGTAAGTTTGTGTTATTAGTGCCTAAAACGTATGAAAAGGATACCATTATCATTTCTTCAATTGGTTTTAAAAGCTACAAAACAACAATAGATCAGTTTGATAACGAGTTTGATATTTTATTAGAGGAAGATGTAGCATCCTTAGATGAAATTTTGATTATCGCAGAAAACAGACCAAAAACTGGAAACGATATTGTACTTAGAGCGCTAGAAAAATTAGAAAACAACCTTCCAGAATTACCTTACTTACAAAAAGGTTTTATAAGACATAAAGAGCGAAATAAAAAAGAATTTAAATGGTTGGTTGAAAGTGCAATTACTTTGTATGACGATTCTAGTTATGTCACAGGAGGAAAAGATAATCTTAAAATAAACGTAGATCAGGTCAGAAAAAGTTACGATTTACGTGATGTAGATAGTTTATTTTCATATGCTACATATTTAAAATATAATGCCAATGTTAATTTAAAACCTAAAAATTTACGAAGAGATACTATCGCTAAATCATCACTAATAAAGTCTATTAAATGGAATGATACTAGAGTAAATGGTTTAGATAATTTGTTTAAAGGAAAACTTAATTTAGTACGTAATTCTAAAAGTCCAAAAGCATTGTTAGGTAAAGATGTGTTAGCAAAACATCAATTTAAATTGGATACGATTTTAGTTGATAACGAAAGAAAAATTTATAAAATTAAGATAGATAAAAGTGAAGATTTTGTTGGTTTAGACACAGAAGGCATTTATAACGAAGGTTATATTGCAGAAGGTTGGATATACATTTATTGGGATAATTTTGCAATTAAAAAAATTGAATATCAATTAAAAGCAGGATCTAATGCCCAAAAAAGTAGAAGTAAAACCTTATTTGATACGCAAATAAACCATAAACTAGTTATATCCTATATGGAATATCAAGATAGAATGTATCCAAATTATATCTATTACGAAACTCCAAAACTTGTCAATGTTGGTTATAAACCCGTAGGTAAAATTGATAAAGAAGAGGAAGCACTTTTTAATAAAGAAGAACGGTTTTATTATACAGTACAAGAAATTTTGTTTACAGAAATAATTCAAGATCAAGAACAAGTACAAGCAGCTTTAAATCAAGACTGGGATTCAGATATTTTTTCTATAAAACCTTACGATAAAACATTTTGGGAAAACTATAATACATTGCTAGAAAGTGAAGAAGACGAAAAGTTAATTAAGGATTTAACTAAACGTTCCACACTTTTTAAACAATAAAAAGCAATTTTTTTTATTGTAAAATATAAATAACTAATTATATTTGCGCCTCAAAATTTTAAAAGAGAGGAGGTTAAGACACTATGTTAATAATTCCAATAAAGGACGGAGAAAATATAGAACGTGCATTAAAACGCTACAAACGTAAGTTTGATAAAACGGGAACTAGAAGAGTTTTGCAAGGTCGTAAGCAATTTGTTAAACCGTCAATAGAAAATAGAGCTAAAATTCAAAAAGCTCAATATGTACAACATTTAAGAGATCAAGAAGCTTTATAAATAGTTTCAATTAATAAAAAAAGCCACTAATTTAGTTAGTGGTTTTTTTATTTTTACACATACCCAAAACAAAAAAGGTATATTTATAAAACTTAAATACTATACGCTTAATGCTACTAAAAGCCTTTTTAGATTACCTGTTGCTTGAAAAAAAATATTCCCAGCTAACTGTTAATGCTTATAAAAAAGATATAGAATCCTTTATTGCTTTTATTTCTAGTGAAGAAGAAACAAATACTATTCAAGAAACTAATTATTCGCAAATTAGATCTTGGATTGTTAATTTAGTTCAAAATGGAATAACCAACAGAAGTATAAATAGAAAGATTTCTGCATTAAATGGCTTCTTTAAATTCCTACTTAAAATTGAAGAAGTAAAGCTAAATCCACTTTCAAAACATAAGGCATTAAAAACAAGTAAAAAAGTTCAAATCCCCTTTTCAGAAAATGAAATTAATACAGTTCTTGATCAAATTAACCACAATCAAGATTTTGAAGGTGTTAGAAATAAATTAATAATAGAATTATTTTACTCTACAGGAATTAGACGTATAGAGTTGATAAACATTAAATTAAAAGATGTTGATTTAGAAAATAAGACAATTAAAATTTTAGGTAAAAGAAATAAAGAACGTATTATTCCTTTGTTAAACATGGTAATGGATAGTGTAGAGATTTATAAGTTAGAAAGAAATAAATTAGAAACTATTACAGATAATGAGTATTTGTTTTTAACAAAAAAAGGAGTTAAAGTATATGAAACTCTTGTCTACAGAATTATAAATGATTACTTTAGTAAAGCTTCAACTAAGGTGAAGAAAAGTCCACATATTCTAAGACATTCTTTCGCTACGCACTTATTAAATCAAGGTGCAGAGCTAAACGCAGTCAAAGAGCTATTAGGGCATTCTAGTTTAGCAGCTACTCAAGTTTATACTCACAATAGTATAGCTGAGTTAAAAAAAGTATACGCAAAAGCACACCCTAGAAGTAAAAAATAAATGTTTAACCACAAAATTTTAAAGTATGAAGGTAAACACGCAGGCAGTAAACTTTAATGCCAATCCCCAATTATTGGAGTTCATCCAAAAACGAATGGATAAACTTGAAATGTACTATGACAAAGTAATTCAATCAGAAGTCTATCTTAAAGTAGAAAAGAGTAGTAATAAGCTTAATAAAATATTTGAAGCAAAAATAAATGTGCCAGGTGATTGCTTGGTTGTTAAAAAGCAATGTAAGACATTTGAAGAGGGGGCAGACATAGCTGTAGCCTCTTTGGAAAGGCAATTAAAAAAGCGAAAACAAAAATTAAGAGAAAATTTTAAAAATATTTCATAAAAATGTTTTGAATAATTAAATAAATATTTACATTTGCAGTCCGTTAGAAATAGCGGGCTTTTTTTAGAAGTAAAATTAGCAGAAAAAAGCCGATGTAGCTCAGCT